>CATPAV010000186.1 GCA_955652245.1 uncultured Candidatus Udaeobacter sp.
ACCGGCGCGGCGAATGGATCGTTCACCGGTAATCGCTTGAATCCGTAATTACTGACGAGGTCCTGCGCAGCGTCTTTGGCGAGCTCGCTCTTCGGGCGCGAATCGATCACGCCGGAAGCGAGCAATGCCTCTTTGACATAATGCCAGCACATCGAGCGCGAATGCGCATGGGCGCGTTCCTGCGCGATCGTTGCCGCTTGCATCAGCTTGGAATCGATGTGCCGATCGATCTTGGCAAACGGGTAAACGATCCGCTGCGGATAATACTGCGTAATGACGGGAATTGATTCCTTTTTGCCCGCTGCGGTTTTGTAGCTGTAATGGACAACCGCCTGTGTCGTTTCGCTTCTGTTCGCTTTCGAGATTGGTCGCACCGGCTCTATCGCAAACGCTCGCACCGGTTCCGTCGTGATTGTTCGCGCCCGTTTTTTCACGATCGCTTCTGCCGTTTTTTTCGTGATCACTTGCGCTGTCTCCTTGCTGGGCTCCTGACCGCCACTGGCAAGATGTAATTCTGAAGGAGCCAGCGTCTGCGCGTGCGCACCTGCGCCGGAAATGACGAGAAGCGATGTAGTTGCCAATGCTAAACAGACCGGTCTCCGCACGGAGGCGAGGTATGCCGGAAATTGCGATGTTCGGCAAGCATTTTTTTAGGAGATTTTGGCAGGCGCTGGTCGCGCTTCGAAGGCCAGCTTTACGGCGGGAGGTGCCGAGACCTTTGAGTGCACCTAGAGAAGCCTCGGCAGACTACGGCGCGGCTACATTATATGAGGATATTAATGTAGGAGAGAAGTCTTCTGCCGAAATGCAACAGCGATATACGATCGCGACTGCTGTCGATGGCGTTAATCGTTGGGAAAATCGTCGAGCTCAGACGAAGGCGGCGATACAATTTGCCCGCGCTCCATGCGAAGACGTCGCTGACGCCGCGGGGCAAATTCCTATTGGTCGGAATCGGGCGCGAGGATCGCAGTGCGGCCGGAGGGCAAACGGAAAATCAGTTTTCCATCAGACGTGATTCCAACCACTCGCGCACGCGCCCATCGCCCCCGACTTGTACCCGACTCCGAGTTCCGCTCGCTAGGGAGAGCCTGCCCCGGCTGCGCACGTTTTAATCCAGCGGTCTTTTGCTGTTTGGCGATGGAATTCGACTCGTTAGCGGCAGGCGGTTGCGGCGCAACGTTTGCCGGAGCCGTCGAGTCGGTCTGTGCTTGATCAGTGTTTTGTGTCGAGGGGCCGGACGTTTGGCTCGCCTCGTTGGGAGGAATTGTCGCCGCGAGCGACTGGGGGCCCGGCGGCGGTTGCACCTGCTCAGAATTCGGTGAAGGACTTTGGTTTGCACCCGTGGATGGCGGCGAGCCGGTCGTTACCGGCTCATTTGCCACAAGCGGCGCGGGATTTGTTGGTTGCGATAGCGCAGATGGTGACGCGTCCGGCACGCCGATCGGAACACCGATTGTTTGCCGCTCGGCGGTTCTATGCCGGAATGGATTAATATCCGCTGGTAACAAAAATGCTGCGAGCAGTCCCGCCGCCACCACAACAGCGGCGAACACAATTATACCGCCCACGACTTGGGCGAGCGGCGTCGATGATATTCTCGATTTTCCTAGAGTCATTGCTGTCAGAGGAATTCCAAGTCTGCGAGCGAATGCCTGGCGCTGTTCAATTCTCAGCAGGCACTCGCGGATCCGTTCCGCGAGCGCGACCGGATCCTGCGGACGTTTGTCGGGATTGCCCCGTAGCATGTAGGCCAGCAAATTCCGCAGCGGTTTGGGAAATTGGCGGAGCTGTTGCAAGCGCATTTTTGCCCGAGGCGCGAAACCTGTGAGCAGAAAGAGCATCGTTGCGCCGAGAGAATAAATCTCTGATCGGAAATCCACCGTCCCATGCTGCAATTGCTCAGGACTGGCAAACTGCCGCGCGTTTGAAAAATCTCTTTCGGGGGCGTTGGCTCCATGAGAATCGAGCTTGAGATCAGACGAGCCGAAATCCGTTAACTTCACCAACGGCCAACCGCCGTCCGCGGTCGGCCCGGGAACGATCAGCAGATTCGATGGAGTGATAGCACGATACACAAGCCGGTGGAAACTGGCGGCCGATAGAGCGCTGACCACCTGCGCTGCGACGCGCAAAACGGCGTCAGCCGGCATGGGGCCATGGGCGTCGACCCATGCGTTGAGCGCCTCGCCTTCCAAATACTCCGAGACATAGACGAACTGCTCGGCTTCCTTTCCGAAATCCAAGACCTTTACGATATTGAGGTGATGGAGCTGTTGGGCTGTGCGGGCCTGCTCCTCAAACTGCTCCTGTGCCTCCGAGTCGAGACTTGTGATCGGGATGAGCTTCAGGGAAACTGGTTCGCCAGAGCGGTTATCTCTGGCCTTGTAAGTAATCGCTGTGCCGGCTCGGCCGAGTTCTCGCGGTGCCCCATCGTAGTTGGTGGAGATGCGGTAGTGCCCAAGGAAAGTTGTGTATTCCATATTGTGCCGTTGCCCTGCGGCAAGAGCCATAACGATCAGACCCCGACTATATCATTCAACCTCGACTTTGGCAGCGAGTTGCTCATTCTAGTTTCCGAGGCGGACCCTCGGTAGTGCGGCCGCGAGCAGATGATCCTCACGCCGGCGATTTGGTTCCCAAGACAACACGCACCTCGTGAGGCAGCGCGTCGTCACGCAACGTCACGATTTTGTTGGCTGCCGCGACTCCATCCAATTCCACCAAGGTGACACCTCGGGAACAGTGGTCTGGATTCTCGACGGCGATGCGATAAATGGTGTTCTGGAAACGGTATCGCAGAAGGAAGCCAGGCCAGTCTTTCGGTATGACCGGGTTGATCGTGAGCGTATCGCCACGGCGTTGGAATCCCAGAATTTCTTCGAGCCAGACGCGATAGGTCCAAGCCGCCGCGCCCGTGTACCACGTCCAGCCACCCCGCCCGACGTGGCGGGCTAACGAGTAAACGTCCCCCGGCATGACGTACGGCTCGACCTTATAGCGTTCACAATCCGTCTCGTCTCGGGCGTGCTCCACCGGATTCAGCATCCGCAAAAGTCGGACGGCTTTGTCGCCTTCGCCCTGGCGGGCAAAAGCCATGGCTACCCAAGTGGCGGCATGCGTGTATTGGCCGCCGTTTTCTCGCACGCCGGGCGGGTAACCCTTGATATAGCCAACGTCGGCGGCGGTTTTGTCGAAAGGCGGAGTGAAGAGCAAGATCAGGTCGTCGGCTTCACGTACGAGGTTTTCCTCCACCGATCGCAGCGCGAGCTCTACGCGATCCGAGTCGCCTGCGCCGGAAATCGCGGCCCAGGTTTGCGGGAGCGAATCGATGCGAGCTTCGGCGTTTTCCCTGGATCCGAAAGGCGTGCCATCGTCAAAGTATCCGCGGCGATACCACCCTCCGTCCCAAGCCTGAGCGTCGACGGTCTGTGCGAGCTGCGCGGCGCGGGCACGGCAGGCTTTTGCTTCCTCATGGAGTTCGCGCAGGGCGAGCAATTCGGTGAAATCGTTGAGCACACAAATCTCAAACCAGGCGAGCCAAACGCTCTCGCCTTTGCCGCCGAGTCCGACGCGGTTGAGGCCATCGTTCCAATCGCCCCCTCCGATCAGCGGCAGTCCATGCGGGCCGACGGTGGCGGCGCGCGCGATGGCACGCCGGCAATGTTCCAGCAGCGTGCCCTCCGTGTGGGAAGCGACCGGAATGGAGAGGCTTTCTATCTGTTGGGCCTCGAGCGGTTTGGCTTCAAGAAACGGAACTATCTGATCGAGGATTGCGGCATCGCCAGTGGTGCGGACGTAGTGCGCGGTGACGAAGGGAAGCCAGAGAAGATCATCACTGATTCGCGTGCGGACCCCAGCGCCTGACTCGGGGTGCCACCAGTGCTGGACATCACCTTCCACAAATTGTCGCGCGGCAGCTCGCAGAATGTGGTCGCGCGCAATTTCGGGCGCGGGGTGCACGAGGGCCATCACGTCCTGCAACTGGTCGCGGAACCCGTAAGCGCCGCTCGATTGATAAAATGCTGAGCGGCCCCAGACGCGGCAGCTGAGAGTCTGGTAAAGCAGCCAGCGGTTGAGCAGAAAATTCGTGGAAAGCTCCGGCGTTTCCACTTCGATCGTGCTCAGGAGCCGGTC
>CATPAV010000187.1 GCA_955652245.1 uncultured Candidatus Udaeobacter sp.
CTTCCCGTGAGTGCACTTTTTTTTAAGCGTTTTCTGCAGCGGCCGTTTCAGATCGCGTCGATCGTGCCCAGCTCAAAAGCGCTCGTTGAACGGGTGGCCAGTAAAATGGATTTCAGCCAGCCGCGCGTGATCGCCGAGTATGGTCCGGGCGAGGGCGTGCATTCACGCGAGATCGCACGACGGATGAGTCCGGATTCGCATTTGCTCTTGTTTGAGCTGGATCAAGCTTTCGCTCGCGATCTGGAACGACAATTTGCCAGGGATCGGCGGGTGCACGTTATCCATGGGGACGCGGCGCGCTTGCCGCACGAACTGGAGCGGCGAGGCATCGCCGAATGCGATTATATTCTTTCGGGCATTCCGTTCAGCATTCTCAAGATCGACAAGAAACGTTCGCTCCTCCAAAAAACACACGACGCATTGGCGCCGGGCGGCAGCTTCATCATTTATCAGGTGACAAACGAACTGAAGCAACATGCCACGCTATTTGAGGACGCCGAGTCGGAATACTTTTTGCAAAACATACCGCCGATGTTCATCACCGTTTTTCAAAAGGCGCGATTGCCATATGGCCGTCGGCATTCCAGGGCGGAGCGAACCCCCGTCGGCGCGCATCGCTCGGCATGACTGACCGGCCGACGCGCATAGAAAAAGATTCGATGGGCGAGATGACCCTCCCGGCCTCCGCTCTGCATGGCGCGTCCACGCATCGCGCGGTCCTTAATTTTCCGGTTAGCGGTTACCGATTTTCGCGCCCGTTTATTCGCGCTTTGGGTTTAATCAAGTGGGCGGCGGCGCAGGCCAATCACGATCTCGGTTTGCTTGACGCAGAGCGGGCGGCCCTCATCGTTCAGGCAGCCGAAGAAGTTGCCGATGGAAAACTGGATGACCACTTTCCGCTCGATGTCTTTCAGACCGGTTCAGGTACGAGCACAAATACCAATGCAAACGAAGTGATCGCGAATCGTTGCGCCCAGCTCGTTGGCAAAACGATCGGGTCGCGCGAACTGGTTCATCCCAATGATCACGTCAACATGGGCCAGTCGAGCAACGATGTGATTCCCTCTGCGATCCATATCAGCGCAGCGGAACAGTTGAAAAACTGTCTCATCCCGGCTTTGGAAAAATTACATGCCGCGCTCGAAAGCAAAGCGAAGGAATTTTGGGAAATCATTAAGATTGGCCGCACTCACTTGATGGACGCGACGCCGGTGCGCCTGGGCCAGGAGTTTTCAGGCTTTGCTCAGCAAGTTGCTTATGCCAGAGAACGCGCACAGAAAGCGATCGAGGCTCTGCGTGAGCTTGCGCTCGGTGGCACCGCGGTTGGCACGGGTTTAAATCGCCATGTCAATCTTCCGGGCAAAATACTGCGGCATTTGGAGCAGCGCACCGGCATTGCCTTTTACGAGGCGAAAAATCATTTCGAAGCGCAAGGCGGAAAAGACGCGGTGGTCGAAGCGAGCGGCCATCTAAAAACCATCGCCGTCAGTTTATTCAAGTTCGCGAACGACATCCGCTGGCTCGGAAGCGGTCCGCGCTGCGGCATTGGCGAGATTCAACTTCCCGCCACGCAACCGGGCAGCTCGATCATGCCGGGCAAAGTGAACCCGGTGATGTGCGAATCGGTCATGATGGTTTGCGCTCAGGTGATCGGCAACGACGCTTGCATCACGTGGGCTGGTGCAAACGGAAACTTCGAGCTCAACGTAATGATGCCGGTGATGGCGCATGATTTGCTCGAATCGATCCGGCTGCTTGCCAATGTGGTCGATGTCTTCTGCGACAAATGCGTGACTGGGATTCTCGCGAACGAAGAGCGCTGCCGCGAATTGGTCGAGCTTTCCATGGCCATGGTGACCAGTCTGGCACCGAAAATTGGCTACGATCGCGCGGCTGAGATCGCCAAAGAGAGCGCGAAAACCGGGCGCACAGTTCGTGAAATTGCTCGGGAACAAAAGGTCCTGCCAGAAAAAGAATTGGCACGCGCACTTGACCCGGTTGCAATGACGGAGCCAGGCGGCAAAGAAGCATAGCTCAGCGGGTGAATTGTCTTTCTTCGGTCTATGACCGGAGCGCGCCTTTTCTTCTTGTCATTCTGAGCGGAGTCGAAGGATCTGACAACTTGTCAAGAGATCATGATTACTGGATTTACATGATGAGCAATAAGACACGTTCCACACTCTACGTTGGCGTGACGAACGATTTACTCGTTCGAGTTGCACAGCATCGACGAGGAGAGATTCCTGGTTTCACGCGTGACTATCACTGTACGAATCTCGTGTATTGCTCGCATTTTCGTGATATTCGTGACGCCATCGCGTGGGAAAAGCAATTGAAAGGCTGGCGACGCTCGAAGAAGAATGCGCTCGTCGAACGGGATAACTCGCACTGGAAAGACTTGGCCGCTGATTGGTTTTAAATTGCGATTGAATAAGTCAGGTCCTTCGACTTCGTTTTGCAGAGCAAAACTTCGCTTAGGATGACAAACATACAATTCTCGAGCGGCGTTGAGAGCGGCGAGACACGATTATAGATCGACACCATGGTTGCCAAACTTGATGGGCCTCAATTTTCGGGTGGGGCGAACATCGCGATTAAATGTCCGAGCCATACTTACGAGCCAACGGTCGTGTTTTATCGCGATACGCTCGGGCTGCCTCTGATTGAGGAAGAGGCTGACGGCTGCATTTTCCAATTCGGTCCGAATCGGCTCTGGATCGACAAGGTGCCAAATCTGAGTCATCCGGATATCTGGCTGGAATTGGAGACGAACGACACCGAAGCAGCCGCGTCATTTCTCAAAGTAAACGGCATCGCGCGGCGGGACGAAATCGAACAGTTGCGAGAAGATTTCGATGGGTTCTTCGTGTCCGCGCCAAACGGCGTCATTCATCTCGTCATCGGTCACGAAGAAGCGTGAAGCGAATCAGCTCCCGGCGACCGTCAGCTCACTTGGTTTTGTGGTTGGCAACGCGTCGAGCAATTCTGGAACGAGCGGCCGAAGATCTTCTAGTCGATTCGTTTTCCCGCGAATCAATAACACCGCGATCTTGAATTTCGAAATATCCTGCTGCGTGGAGAGTTTCCGATCGACGGTGATCAACATGTCGAATGCTTTCTCTGCCAATGCGAGCAGTTCGCCATTTTTGATTCCGGACCAGCCGCGGCGCGTGACTGTGTTTACGGAATGACCTGACAAATCACGAGCGAGTTCACTTCTCGACAGCTGCGAGTACGCGGTCTTTGGCTTCTTCCAGAAAAGCGATGACTTGCTCGCGTGAGACAGACGGGAAGCCCTCAAGAAAGTCCTCGATCGAATCGCCGCCTTCAAGATAATCGATCAGGTTTTGAATCGGAACACGCGTCCCGGCGAAGCAAGGCGCGCCGCTCATGATCTCCGGATCAACGCTGATAATTTGGGACTTCACGATTCCAAATCTCTGGAAAAGCCCCCGCTCGGCAAGCGCAAATGCGATTGTTTTTCTCAGTGCCCGGCTTTGCCGCTCGTGACTATTTCCGCATATTCATGGACCGATTTTGGATGGACCTGAAATTTTGTAAACGTGTCGCTCATATCGATTGAATCGTCATGAGCGGCAGACAACATCAAGTCGGCAAAAGTTTGCTCGGCTGGATTTGTGGCGGCCGTTTTTCGAGCCTGGAGCTGTTCTTCCGGGGCAAACTGCATTTCAAATCTGCGGCCGGAAAGTTTCTCAAACATGCGGACGACGTCTAACGGACTGAGCGTGTTCGGGCCGCCGAGTTCAGTCACAGCGTTGCGGGCGGCTGGATTTGATAAAGCTGCCACGGCAAAGTCCGCCACGTTATGCAGCGAAACATAGCTGATCTTGTTTTTCCCGACCCACAGATTGTTGCCTTGGCATTTTGGAAATCGAAACCGAGGTGCGGACTCAGCCAGATTTCCATAAAGAAGGTCGGTCGCAGGATAGTGTGACTGAGACCGGTGTGCCGAAGATGGTCCTCGACGGCGCGCTTCGCATCGATAAGCGGATTGCCGCCATGTTTACCAAGATTGCCTGAGACGGAGATGAAAACGTAATGCTCCACCTTTGCCGCACTGGCAGCATCAATGAGAGCCTTCTGGCCATCCAGATCAACTGCCTAGAATGTATCGCCTTCCTGTCTTTGAGCCAATTGCTGTCGGAGTTGTGATGACCGCGATAACGCCCTGACAAGCGCGATCAAGTGAAGCGCGATCTTTTAAGTCAGCTTCGACAAAATCAGCGCCAAACCGCTTCAGGGTGTCCTTTTTGGCTGGGTTAAACCCGGAGACGTCCGCGAATAAATCGTAACGATCTTTCGTTCCCCTTCAGCGGTCAATTCGGAAGCGGGCGCGTGAAGTTCGGCTAATTTGTGACGCAACACCGGCAGTGCGGGCTCGACAACGGCATCTCCGAGTAAGGAACGTTGCGCTTCGAGCCCGGCAATAGCCGCGCCGAGTTCGTCAGGTTTTTGATTTGACTCTGGCATCTGCGCTTCCGTGCGGACGCATTTGTACAACAATCGGAGAAACGAAACCAGCCTCTGGGTTGCGCAGCGGAACAACCCTTCAACCGATGCCGATGTGCCGTCCCATGATGGTCAGATCGCGCTCGATCTCATCGAGCCGCGCAATTCGCGGAAGAAATCCCCAGCGCTCAAAGCCGAGTCGCTCGAATAATTTCAGGCTCGGTTCGTTGTGCGTGAAGATTAAGCCGACAAGCGTCGTGATCCCGAGACATGGCGCGCGCGCAATGGCTTCTTCCAACAAACGTCGTGCCACGCCGCGACGCCGAAAACTTTGATCGACATACACGCTGATTTCAGCAGTGCCGCGATAGGCGCAGCGCGGCAGGAATTTTTTGAAATCCAGCCAGCCAATGATTCGGTAATCGCTTTCCGCTACCCAAAATGGATGTTCGTCGGGTGAATGTTCGCGGAACCACGGCAAACGCGCTTCAACCGTGGTCGGCTCAAGCTCGGCCGTCACAATGCGCGTCGGTACAGTGGCATTGTAGATGTCGATGATGGCCGGAAGATCCGATTCGAGCGCGTCGCGGATAACCATATCTGCTCCAAATTCTAGCGTACCCGCTTGCCGCGGCCAGGTGGATCGAGCAGTCCCTTGCTCGATGCTAAGGTGGGGCGGCGGAGCCCGCATATTGATTATCATCGTCCGGTGGAGCGGCCGATCCACCTCCAATTCTACTCAGCTTAGGCTAGGAGCTCCACTTATAGCGCGATCGCGGTTTGGAAAAACGCGCTTTCAAATGTCGGCTGAAACGGCCCCGGCGTCGTTTCGCCGATGCGAAAACACGGACTGATTTGCGATTGCGTGGCGCAATAAAGCTCCAAGCCGATCTTGCCGCACTTCGCGAACGACGCGCGCACCGCGCCTAAAGCGAGCTCAGGAGTATTGCAATCGCGGCTGAGATGCCCGAGCACCACGCGCTCAATTTTTCCCGAGAGCAATTCCTCGATCACGTTCGCGGCTGACGTGTTCGACAAATGTCCATGGCGCGATTGAATCCTCTGTTTCACTGGCCATGGCCGATGCGAATCGTTCTGCAAAAGTTTTTCGTCGTGGTTCGTTTCGATCACGAGCGTCTGGACTTCGCGCAAGCGTTCCACAATCATTTTCGTCGCGTATCCGAGATCGGTGATGAAACCGAGACCGCCCGAGCCCGCATGAAAGGCAAACCCAAGTGGATCGACCGCGTCATGTGGCACGGGAAAAGTTTGTACCGTAACGTCGCAAATGGAAAACTCGGCGCCGGTCCGGAAAATTCGCCAGTTTCGATGTTGTTCAAATAACCCATCGCACCGAATTGCCTCTGCCGTGAGCGCGTTACAATAAATCGGCACGTCAAATTTGCGGCAGAGAACTTCGAGTCCGCAAACGTGATCGCCGTGCTCGTGGGTAAGAAGGACGCCGTCGAGCCGGTCGGGTGTGACGCCACATTCCGCCAGGCGCAACACCAGTTGCCGCGCGCTCAGGCCGCCATCGACAAGAATCTTGCAGTGCTCAGTCGCGACCAATGCGCTGTTCCCGGCGCTGCCGCTGCCGAGCATCGTCAAGCTGAACACGGATCCTAGATTAACCGAGTCGTTTGATGTTACGCAAACGGAAACGAATAAATCAGCACGCGATTATGATTTGCCGCTTGGCCAGCAATCGATTCGAGGTCGTTCCGCTTTCCTCGACATGGCGCAGTGGTAGAATTACATTCGCGCCACTTGAGAACGCGCATCTTCATTTTCATCGCAGCGGCCAGCGTGCTTTTTAGAGCCACTGCTTGCGCTCAATCAGATCTTCCGAATTCGGACAGTAGTGCCGTGGATTTTAAACAATGGGGACTCACCGCAATTCAGGACGGCGGCCGGCGCAAACCAGTGGATACATTTGCCAGGGAAACGCTGATCCGCGTTACGGGAAGATCGACATATACAGACAAAACGGGTCGGACATGGCAGCCGAATGACTTCATTTTGTCGGCGCTGCTCGAGACACACGACTGGAAAAGCGAGCCGATGGTGCTGGTCTCGTTCGGCAAACTGAAAGAACAGCTCGGACTCGATAAAACACAGCGACGATTTTCGCCCGCGCAATTGACCGGCTCATCGGACTTGCAGCGGATCACGAATGAGGCGCGCGCACTCAAGCGCGCGGAACAATCGCTCGATCGGGTCCAGCAAGAAGCACTCAGCGTAAGCGATCGGCTGGCGCTTTTGGGAAATGTGATGACGGGCAACGCTTTATTGATCGTTCCGGCGCCGCGAAGCGAAACCGATCTGTGGGCCGTGCCCGATCCGGCGGCAGTCGCTTCTTATTATAATGAGGCGCAGTTCGCGCCAGCTTTGTCCCAAGTGGCGAAAATGACGGGCGCTTATGCACAAGGCGACACGTTCAACTTCAGTTCGGCCGCACGTCAGCTTCGGGAAAATTTGCGCGGGCTGAGTCCGTCGATTTACCCGCAGGAGCGACAATTGCGTCTCGAATATTTCTATAATCATTTCGAAAGCTTTTATCGCGCGGTCTGGTGCTACGGGATTGCGTTTGTAATTTTAATCGCAGCGCACCTCCGCAAACGGCGAACTGCTTTACGGAACATCGGCGTAGCGGTTGCGATCCTCGGTCTCGCCTTTCAGGCAAGCGGAATCGTGATGCGCTGCCTGATCGCCGGACGACCTCCGGTGACGAACATGTACGAATCGATTATCTGGGTATCATTCGCGGTGTCGTTTTTCGGGATGATCTTTTTCGCGCGTTATCGGACTCCGGTATATTTGCTGGCGGCATTGCCGGTGACGCTGATCGCCCTGTTACTTGTGCATCAAATGCCGATCGCGATGCCGTCAAGCATCGATCCGCTGGTGCCCGTGTTGCGGGATAATTTCTGGCTCACCATCCATGTGCTCACGATCACGCTGAGCTACGCGGCGTTTGCACTCGCGATGGGCTTTGGTCACATTTTGCTCTGGCGCTACGCGCGCAACCCGGCAGCGGCGAGCGCGGACGCGCCTATGCACTTCTGGCTCTATCGCGTCCTCCAGCTCGGCGTGCTTTTGCTCGCCGCAGGCACGATTTTAGGTGGCGTGTGGGCGAATTATTCCTGGGGTAGATTCTGGGGCTGGGATCCGAAGGAAACGTGGGCCCTGATCGCGCTGCTCTGTTATATCCTGACGTTACACGGGCGGCTCGCCGGTTGGTGGACCGAGTTCGGCCTTGTCGTGGCGAGCGTGGTTTGTTTTCTCGCCGTGTTGATGGCGTGGTACGGCGTGAACTTTGTGCTCGGCAAAGGTTTGCACAGCTACGGGTTCGGCATCGGCGGCGAAACGTACGTTGCGACATTCGTGATTGCCGATCTTTTGTTCGTTGCATTCGCGATCTGGCGATACCGCGCCAGCAAACACGCAATAGTCGTAGCCGGGGACGTTGTCGCGGGGTGATCCGCAGTCATCGACCCCGGCTACAACGTTTCCGTGGTGAGCGCGTCCAGAAATTCGCGGGGAGTTTGGGCGCGAAGCAGCGCCGCCCGGGTCGCATCATCTTTTACGAGCCGCGCCAGCGTGCCGAGGCAAATCAAGTAGTCGTTCACTAACCGCTCTGGCACGCCGATGACGAAGATCAGCCGGGCGCGCAGCGCATTTTCACCGAACGGAATGCCCGCTCGGCTTCGGCCGATGCCAATAACGATTTGATCAACCAAATCGGTGCGGACATGCGGAAAAGCAACGCTGTATTCCACCACGCTTGGGTGTCCCTGCTCGCGCGCGAGTAATTGTTCGAAAAAATCCTTCGCGTTGTCGATCCTCCCGTTGAGGGCGAGCAATTGGACGATCTCGTGTAACGCATTCGCTGCTTTGCGAGAACGCAATTGC
>CATPAV010000188.1 GCA_955652245.1 uncultured Candidatus Udaeobacter sp.
CGATTGTTCCAATTTCCAGGCAAGCGCGTGTTCGCGACCGCCGCTGCCGAAGACGAACATTTTCAAAATAACAGTAGACTAACAATCAATAATAAAAAAACGAATTCGCAAGCCAGAGGCCTGCGCTACATTGCGCGCGACTCCGCGGGCAAAATCGACAGCTCCAATTTCTCCGTGCGCCGAATGATAAGCAAATTGACGGGAACGCCAATTTGTTCGCTGACGAGCATCTTGTGAAGGTCGTGAATTGTGCCAATCGATCGCTCGTTGAAAGCAACAATAATGTCGCCCTCCCGCAGACCGGCGCGCTGTGCCAGGCTGTCTTTTTCGACCGACGCAACCAGCACTCCGGTTTCGAGCGGCAAATTGTAAAATCGGATCACGCGCCGATGCAGCGGCACATTTTGACCGGCGACACCGATGTAACTGCGCCGAATCCTCCCATCACGAATTAACCAGCCAGCAACCAGCTTGGCGGTGTTGCTGGCGATCGCAAAGCAGATGCTTTGTGCGGGGCGAATCATTGCCGTGTTTACACCGATCACTTCGCCGGCTGAATTGACGAGCGGTCCCCCAGAGTTGCCGGGATTTAGCGCCGCATCAGTTTGAATGATGTTGTCGATCAAGCGACCAGACTGCGAATACATCGACCGGCCGAGCGCGCTGATCACGCCCGCGGTCACGCTTGCTTGGAAACCGAGCGGATTACCGATCGCAATCGCTACTTGTCCGACGCGCAAACTTTCGGAATCAGCCAGGCGCACGTGGGTAAGCTGGGACGCATCGATTCGGATGACCGCGAGATCGGTCTCGGGATCATCGCCGATGAGCTGCGCAAGATACTCGCGGCCATCCGAGAGGTTCACCACGATTTGGGTGGCATGATGGACGACATGGCTGTTCGTCAAAATGAACCCGTCGGGCGCGATCACAAATCCCGATCCGCTTCCGGCGACATCGCGCGGTCGACCTTTACTTCGCTGCTGGATTTCGATGTTCGCCACCGCAGGCGCGACGCGGCTTACTGCGCTTACCACCGAGCGCGAATAGTCGTCGAGTAACGAATCATCAACGGAAACGTCACTTCCACCTATTGAGCTGGTGCCATCTCCTGGCTGTGACTCATTCAAGAGGCTTACGGCGGCTGGTTCATCTTGTTCCGATACGGCAAAATTCCTCGTCATAAGTTCTATTTAAAAGATCGACGAAGCTAACCGGCCGTCAACTACAGTCGATTTAGTTCTATACGATCCATTTGGATTGCTACTCTCTGCTTGCGCCTAAGAGGGTAAACGTCTAAAAAAAGCCATGCGAAAGTTTTCTTCCGGCGGATCAGTCATGGATGCGCAATGCCCTTCCCGGCTCGTGCTGGATCGCATCGCAGATAAATGGACCGCGCTCATCATCCAGGTGCTGGCTCAGGGTACCAAACGTTATGCCGTCCTTCAGCGAGAGATCGGTGGCATTTCGCAAAAGATGTTAACGCAAACGCTGCGCAGTCTCGAACGCGATGGTCTCGTGCAGCGCACAGTCCATCCAGTTGTTCCGCCAAAGGTGGAGTACTCTCTGACGCGCCTGGGCCGCACTTTGATAGAGCCGTTGCATGCCCTGTGTCGCTGGTCGGAAAAACATTTGTCGGAGTTGCAGGCAAACCGTGCCCGAGCGACCGCAAAAAAAGCAGCGGAGCAATGAAGTGCTGGCGTAGTGGAATGATCATTTTCGCATCACTCCGAAACTCCACCGCTCCATTGCAAACATGCGTCCCGCAATCTTCATCATTTTCGGTCTACTGGGCGAAAATCGATAATCATATTTAATGCCGCCTCCGCGACGCCGGCATACTTCTCTGACTGCCAGAATTGTTTTGCATCGGATGGCGGTGCTGGCCTATTCTAAAATTCTTTCGACTTCAGTAGCCAAAATCTTTTGGACGATATGGATGTTAGTGGCACCATCGACGCGATCCTGAATCAGAAAAGCGGCGAAATCTTTTCGATATCGCCTGACGCGACCGTCTTTGAGGCGATTGAAATGATGGACAATAAAAACGTCGGCGCACTGCTGGTCATGGAATGGGATCGCTTGGTCGGAATGATTTCCGAACGCGACTACACCCGCAAAGTTATGCTACGCGGTAAGCGTTCGCAGGAAACAAAAGTCGCCGAGATCATGTCAACCAATTTGACCGTCGCGCATCCGCATGAGCCGGTCGAAAAATGCTTGCGCCTGATGACCGACAAGCGCATTCGCCATTTGCCAGTGCTCGATGGTGACAAGGTTGTAGGCGTGGTCTCCATCGGCGATTTGGTGAAATGGGTGATTTCGTGCCAAAGCGCCACCATCGCACACTTGGAAAATTACATCCACGGCGGATACACGGGGTGACATTATAGGCGGCGTTGTTGGCGCCAGGCCGTTCCGTGACTGCGGCTACAGTTTCCAAACCGTCCTGCCGCCCACAATCGTCCGTACCGCTCGACCTCTCAGTTTCCAGCCATCAAAGGGCGAATTACGCGACGCCGATTCGAACTTGTCGATCTTGACCGTCCACTCCAAATGCGGATCAATCAGGGTCACATCCGCTGGTGCGCCAGTCGATAACGTGCCGGCATTAATCTTCAATAAACGCGCGGGCTCGACCGTGTAGATCTCGATCAAACGCGCGATGTCGATCTTGCGCTGTTTGTGCACCAGCAGATCAAGAAACAAGCCCAGTTCAGTCTCCAGTCCGATGATCCCAAACGGCGCGGCATCAAACTCCACTTCCTTTTCAAAATCAGCATGCGGCGCGTGATCGGACGCCAGGATTGACAATGTACCGTCGGCGATTCCTTCGAGCAGCGCATCGACATCAGCCTGCGCGCGCAGCGGCGGATTCATCTTATAGTTGGTGTTAAAGTTCTGGATCGCCTCGTCAGTCAGCGCGATGTGATGCGGACAAACTTCGCCAGTGATCTTCACGCCGCGCCCTCGCGCTTCGCGAAGCAACCGCACACTTCCAGCAGTGCTTACATGCTGGCAATGAATCGGGTGATCGCAAAGGCCCGCGAGCAAAATGTTACGCGCCACAATGGATTCCTCGCCCGCCGAGGGCCAGCCCGGCAATCCGAGTAACGTGCTCCAATAACCCTCATGCACAACACCGTTGCCGACTAGATTGTAATCCTGGCAGTGATCAAGGACCGGCACGCCAACCATACGGGCGTACTCAACTGCGCGCCGCATCAGCTCGTTGTTTTGAATGCAATGACCATCGTCTGTAATCGCGACCACGCCTGCCTGCGCGAGTGATCCGATCGGGCCCAATTCTGCGCCTGAAATGTTCTTTGAAATCGCGCCGGTTGGCAAAACATTCACGCAGGCCGCAGCAGCCGCGCGCTCTTTGATCCACGCGATTGTGCTCGGCGTGTCCGCGACTGGCGAAGTGTTTGGCATGCAAACAATTGTTGTAAATCCGCCGGCCGCAGCAGAGCGCGCGCCAGACTCAATCGTTTCCTTGTGACCGAAGCCGGGCTCTCGCAGATGCACGTGCATGTCGATCAAGCCCGGCGCGACAATGAGATTACTTGCATCAATTTCTTCGGGTTGAGAGTTGAAATCTGAGAACTGCGAGAGAGGAGCGATTTTTCCGTCGATAATCAAGAGATCGACAATCTCATCCCGCTTATTCGCGGGATCGATCACGCGACCGTTGCGGATGATGATCACGCTCACGTAGTTGCGATCCCTCCGCAGAGGTAGAGAACGGCCATACGCACGGCGAGGCCATTGGTGACTTGGTCGAGAATGACACTCTGTAATCCATCTGCCACTTCACTGTCGATCTCGACGCCGCGATTGATCGGACCGGGATGCATGATCAGACAATCCGGTTTCAAAAGTTTCGCGCGCTCTTTCGTCAGGCCGAAGAACCGAGTGTATTCACCAATTCCGGGGAAATATTCCTTGCGCTGGCGTTCGTGCTGAATCCGCAACAGATTCACGACATCGGCATTTGGAAGTACATTGTCGATCTTGTATGAAACTTCGACACCGAGTTTTTCGAACTCGCGCGGCAGCAGCGTGCTCGGCCCGACCAGCGTGACGCGCGCGCCGAGCTTGACCAAACCGAAAATGTTCGAACGCGCGACGCGACTAAACAAAATGTCGCCGATGATCACGACATGCAGCCCGGCGATTTTTCCCCGCTTCTCGCGGATCGTGTAAAGATCGAGAAGCGCTTGAGTGGGATGCTCGTGCGCGCCATCGCCGGCATTGATCACACTTGCTTTGAGCCGATTGCCCAAAAACTGCGGCGCGCCGGCGGAGCTGTGACGCAGCACGAGAATATCGGCGTGCAATGCCTCAAGATTTCGCGCGGTGTCCTTGAGCGTTTCGCCTTTTGTCAGGCTGGAAGTTGTTGCCGAGATGTTGATCACGTCCGCGCTCAACCGGAATGCCGCCAGTTCAAATGACGTTCGTGTGCGCGTGCTGGGTTCGACGAAAAAGTTTACCAGCGTTTTCCCGCGCAAGGCCGGAACTTTCTTGATTTCCCGAGTCCCGACTTGTTTGAATGCGTCGGTGGTTTCGAGAATGAAACTGATTTCTTCGGCCGACAATTCACGCAGGCCAAGCAGATCTTTGCGGCTCCAGCGTGTGCTCATGAAATTCGCGTTTGCGTTTTCATTCTTTGATAAGCCAAACGCCGTCGGGCTCGTTGATGCTGCCGATCCGCACCCGCACTTTTTCATTCGCCGCCGTCGGCAAATTTTTTCCGACGTAATCGGCGCGAATTGGCAGTTCGCGATGCCCGCGATCAATCAGCGCGGCGAGTTGAATCCGGGCAGGCCGTCCAAACGAATTGATTGCATCCATCGCCGCGCGCACGGTGCGCCCAGTATAGAGAACGTCATCGACAATGATGACTGTGCGCTCTTCCAGCGGCACTGGAAGTTTTGACGCGCGGACGATGGGCAGTTCCGGGCGCGTCCCGACGTCGTCGCGATGCATCGCCACGTCGATGATTCCAGTGACGATGTCGATCTTCTCAATCCCGCGGATGAAATCCGCGATCCGCTTCGCGATCTCCACGCCACGTGAAGGAATTCCCGCGAGTACGACCTGGGCGAGCTGCGGATCGCGCTCGATAATTTCATGAGCGATTCGCTGTAGCGCTCGACGAATCCCGTCCGCGTCCATGATTGGGACGCCGGGAGATGAACTCTGTTTTTCGTTCTTCATGCGCTTCCTTGGCGACCTCGCGGGATCGCTTTAAAGGACACGGTTATGGATCAGCTGCTCATTTTAGCTCGGTTTTGGCTTCGCGCATCCGTTTTTCGCGCCAATTGGACCGATGTTTCACGATCCAATCCAGCAGCGCTTTCTCAAAGCCGATGTCTTTACCAGCCTTTTCGCTCTCGATCCACTTGTGCTTCAAGATTTCTGCGCGCTCCGCGAGGAATTCCTTGTAGAGAACAGAATTCTTAACGAATTGAGATCGATCTTCTTCTGAAGACGGCATCTCACGCTTCTCTTTCATAAAATTTGGAATCAGTCAACAAAATCGAACCACTGGAAATTCGACGTGGCAAGCTGCTATTTATTTAAACTCGTTTGCGCTCACTGCCGCGGATGCCTCACTAAGGCAGACTCTTACGAAGATTTTCGGCAATTCTCCTAAACTCAGCGGCAACAGGCGATTGACGATCTTCGCCCACGATCGGCATGCCGCGGTCGCCTGCTTCGCGCGTCGCGATGTCGATCGGGATTTGGCCAAGGAGCGGAACACGGAGACGCTTCGCCTCGCGCTCGCCGCCGCCGCTTCCAAAAATATCGTAACGCTTACCGTCGGATGAACAGATGAAGTAACTCATGTTTTCAATCAGCCCAAGGACCGGCACGTTGACCTTCTCGAACATGGTAGCGGCTTTGCGCGCATCGATCAGCGCAACTTCCTGGGGCGTAGTGACGATGATTGCTCCGGAAAGCGCGACCGTTTGCACGATCGTGAGCTGGATGTCGCCGGTGCCGGGCGGAAGATCGAGAACCAGGTAATCGAGGTCGCCCCACTCCACTTGCCGTAGAAATTGCTGCGTGTAACGCGTCACCATTGGCCCGCGCAAAATAGCGGGCGAGGTGTCATCGAGCAGAAATCCCATCGACATCAAGCGCAATCCGTATTGCTCAATGGGGACAATTTTGTTTTCCTCCGTTGCCATGGGCCGTTCGCGCGTGCCGAACATGAGCGAAATGCTCGGGCCATAGATGTCGCAGTCACACAAACCTACGCGCGCTTTGGTCTGCTCAAGCGCGAGGGCGAGATTCGCTGCGACAGTTGATTTGCCGACACCGCCCTTGCCACTCGCCACCGCGATCGCGTGCTTGATTCCCGGAATGCGTGCCGCCCCCACTCCAGCCCCGGCGCCAGCGGGTGGCGCATGAATGTCGATCAAAACTTTCGCATTTCGGACCCCGTCAATCCTCCGCAATAGTTTTTCGGCATCACTTTTGATCGTAGCCGGAATATTGGGATCGTTCGTGGCGAGCGCGAGTTGCACTTTGACTTCGCCGTTGTCGATGTTGACCGACTTGACCAAGCCAAACGAAACAATGTCTCGAGTGAAGCCGGGATACTTAACCAACTTGAGCGCGTCACGAACTTGTTCTTCTAAGGCGGACATCGCAATGCAAATTTACGCGCGGCTTGAGCGGAGTAAAACGCGCAAAGAATTTGATATGAATGTGAGCTTGACCTTCAGACGCTGCGAGACAGGATGAGCGGCATGAAAACACAATTCTCTCTCCGCATTATTTTTGCAGGCGTTTTGCTCCTGTTAGTGAATGGGTGCGCTACTTCTCCCCAGACTGGTGGAGGGCCGCTGGTCGGTGTTTGGACAAACTCGCTTGGCACTGTCTGGACCATCAAAGCCGACAACACCTTCGATGTTGTGGGTCCCAAACGCCACATCTGGGGCAATGTTACAATGGCCGGCGATACTGTCACGATTCAGGAAACTGGCGGCAACGCTGCGAAAGGCTGCCACGGCCCGGGCGTTTACAAGTTTAGTCGCACGAGCGAAAACACTCTGGCGTTCACGTTGGTTAACGACCGCTGCAAGGAGCGGATCAAAAATGTGACGCTCGCCTGGCATCGAAAGTAACTTCGAGCCGATTGAAGCATAACTCAGGCTAAACCGTCGTTCCGAGCGCGCGCATCGGTCAGACGCGATCTTTCAGGTCCGTCTTTCCTCCGCTGTGGGCGCAATCGACGCAGCAGAAGATCTGGCCGCCTTGCTCCAAGCCGTGCCCAACAACCCGGCAGTGGCAGTGCGGGAAAACCGGCGCGAGCGCATGGATCGCGCACTCGAAACTGCCGAAGGTGTGGTGCTTCCCGGCCACGATCACTTCGAATGCCTTGTCATTCTCATTTTCGCAAACTTCGCATGTAGCCATACTTAACAATGTTTCGCAGTCTTCGCAGCAGTGTCCGACCGTCGAGGCGTTGCTAACTGCGCAATTTCTCGTCCATTCGCCTCCGTCAGATCCTGCGCCGGATCGGGAGAGTAG
>CATPAV010000189.1 GCA_955652245.1 uncultured Candidatus Udaeobacter sp.
ACCGGCAATATGCCGGGGCCTGAGTGGATGCAAATTCACCATCCGCAGGAGAGGTGGTCGCAGGCGCAAACGGCCAATGTTTCGATCGGCCAGGGCTACACGCTTGTTTCGCCTCTGCAATTGACGATGGCCTACGCGACGATCGCAAACGGCGGCGTGTGCTATTACCCACGGTTGGTGGATCGAGTTTTGAACCAAGACGGCTCTCCTGTGCTGGACGAGCATGGCAACGTCGCAGTGCCTCAGACGCCACGAGTGCGAATGGACTTACGTCAGGAAATCTCACCTGACAAAATTGACCTTGTGCGCAAAGGCCTTTGGAAAGTTGTTAACGAAGATGGAGGAACCGGTGGCAGAGCGCGTTTGAAAGACGTTGTGGTGGCTGGAAAAACCGGCACTGCGCAGGCCACCGACCGTGGCCACGAGGAAAACGTGGCGTGGTTTGCGTGTTTCGCGCCATTTGATCATCCGAAGTATGTCGTCGCAGTGATGGTGCAGGGCGCCTCTGGGCACGGCGGCGAGGTCGCGGGCCCGATCGCTACACGCATTCTCGAACGCGTGCTCGCGCAGGATGAAGGAAAGTTCGATATGCAGGTAGCGTGGCTCGCACCCGCACATAAGGCCAATCCGCTCCAATTGATCAAAGCAGTGGCTTATCACGACACGGGAGGCAATCTCGGAGGCGAGGACGAAGAAACTGCGGACCAATCGCAAAATGCCACTGCGCAGATGGCAAGTTCTGACGCAACGCCTGATGTAGAACCTGAAGCAGACTCTCAAGGAAAAGTGAGGCGACGGGTTCCCGCTGCGCGCGCCGTTCCGATGGCGACGCCGCAGCCCCGTAACTTTTTCGAACGGCTCTTCGGCGTGCGTCGTCAACCGGCGCCCGTGCCAACCCCGCCACCTGTACGCCGGCCGCGTACGCGATGAAAATGTCGATCCAACAAACAATGAATAATCTTATTCCCGCTGTGATCGCACAAGCATTTCAGTTTTATGATAGACAAAGTAAAAAAAATTTTAGGTCTTTCTTCACGCAAGACTGGCAACAAACTCATACTCAATGTAGAAAAACTCGAGTCCCGTGTTGCGCTGCTCGAGAATGGCCGACTCGAGGAATATAGCGTCGAGCGGAAAAGCTCGCGCAACATCGTTGGCAGCGTTTACAAGGGCAAAGTCAAGAACATCGAGATGGGGTTGAAGGCGATGTTCGTCGACATCGGCTTCGAAAAAAACGCCTTCCTTCATTTTTGGGACGCGATTCCGGCCGCGCTCGACAGTGGAATCGAAGAAATTGACCGGTCCGCAAACAGGCGCCCGCGGAAACGAATCACGGCAAAGGATATTCCAAACATTTATCCTGTCGGCTCGGATGTAATTGTCCAGGTGACCAAGGGTCCGATCGGGACAAAAGGACCGCGGGTCACGACCAATCTCAGTTTTGCCGGACGCTATCTGGTTCTGATGCCATTTAGCGATCGCAGTGGCATTTCACGAAAAATCGAAGTTCCGAAGGAGCGGGAACGACTCCGCAAGATTCTACGCGAGCTCGACATTCCGGAAGGCATCGGCGTCATCATCCGCACGGTTGGGGATGGACAGCGCGCGCGATACTTCGTCCGCGATCTGCGCTTCCTCCTCGATCAATGGGCGAAAGTAGATCAATTGATTCGTGACCGTCCGGCCCCGTGCCGAATTTTTGAGGAGCCCGATTTAGTTGAACGGACCGTGCGAGATTTTCTCACTGAAGAGATCGATGAAGTCATGTGTGATGACCGCGAGTCGATTAACCGGATGAACGAAATGGTCAGCCAGATTTCGCGACGGGCGCGAAACCGAATTCATTTTTATGATAGTGCGACCCCGATCTTCGAAAGTTACGGAGTGCAAAAGCAGATCGACGACGCTTTTCATCGGCAAGTCTGGCTGAAGTGCGGCGGCTACATCGTAATCGATGAAACGGAAGCGCTGGTCGCGATTGATGTGAATACCGGCCGCAACAAAGGCGGACGCGATGTCGAGAAGACGATTTTACAGACGAACTTGGAGGCGGCAGATGAAATCGCGCGCCAGCTTCGGTTGCGCAATGTCGGCGGCTTGATCATCGGCGATTTCATCGACATGAAGAGCCGAAAAGACCAGCAGATGGTTTATAATCTGATGAAGGAACGGCTTAAGCGCGACAAGGCCAGGACCCACGTGCTTCCGATTTCGCCGCTCGGTCTGATGGAAATGACACGACAGCGGGCCCAGGAAAGTCTGAGCGATACAATTTACGAAAATTGTCCTTACTGCGGCGGACACGGCGTCGTGAAGACTTCCATGACTACGAGCGTGGAATTGCATCGTACACTCAATACCGTGATGCGTAAGTACCAGGACAGCATCCACGAAATCCGTGTGATCCTAAATCCGGATGTCTTGAAACGGTTGAAAGAAGAAGACGAAGAATTGCTCGTGGAGCTGGAGCGCCGATACGCCGGGCGGCTGATGTTTCGCGGCGACCCCGCGTTTCATCACGAAAAGTTTATTATCACCGATGCCAATACTGGAGCGGAACTCAAAACCTGATCGGCGAGCCGCTTCAACAGGGGTAAAAAAATTTCTTGCAATTTTGGGATGACCCAGCCAAACTCGCGGCATCCAAAGGAGTAGCGAATTTCGTTATTGACTTTGATGCTCCAACATGTTGGAGTTCCAAAGTTGATGAGAGACTTAACCAAAAGGAGAAATAAGATGAAGAAATTAATGTTTAGCCTGTTGGGCTTCGGCGCTATAGCGTCGCTGGCCTTTGCTGGTACTGAAACCTATGGCGGCAAGGAGATGAAGCAGGTAGCAGGGCCACCGCCTTGTCCGGAGTGGTACGCCGATAACGAATTCAACGTCGGTATCTGGGGTACCTATGTTTTTACAGGAACCGAGTGGAAAAATGACCGCTACATCGAGGCCGACCATGCCTGGGGCGGCGGGATTGACGCCAAATACTTTTTCCATCGTTACTTCGGCATCGGGATCGAAGGTTGGGCAGTCGATGCGAGACAGGCGCGCGAAAATGACTTTGTCGATTTCAGCGACGGAATCTCTCAGCGCAATTTTGACAACACCACCAAGGGGATTGGAGCCGTCTTAGGCACCTTGACCTTGCGTTATCCGTTCCACTGCTCGCGCTTTTCGCCGTACATTTTTGGCGGAGGCGGCGTGATCTTTGGAGGGGGCCAGAGGCCGCACAATGTGTTCGTCTCTGAATCAGGGGAAGGCTTCGACCAAGTCGTGACAACTGGTCATACAAATTCGACGAGCGAGGCAATGGGCCAAGTCGGCGGCGGTCTCGAAATCCGTTTCACGCGGCACATCGGCTGGATCAATGATTTCAGCTGGAACTTTATTAACGGTCCAGACAACAACTTCGGCATGGTGCGCAGCGGCATTAATTTCGCGTTCTAAGATCGACAATCGCATTTGCGACGGCGGCATCCGGATATTATCGGACGCCGCCGTTTGTTTTTATAGACGTTAGCAATATTTCGTCGAACACATGCTCGAAGGAGTTCATTTGCTCGATGTGATTGACGTTTGCGAATGCTGGCACGGGGACCAAATTATTGATGATGTCGTTCGTCGAGACCCTTGACAATTTGGCTCTTAAGAAATCGGAGCTCGTCCGCCGATTCGAGCGCTTGATCACGCCGAAGTCCAATCAGGAGTTGGAGGCCATGGCGCAAGCTTCTCGCGCCCTCACCGTGCAGAATTTCGGCCGGACGATGCGTCTCTTCGCGCCGCTTTACCTTTCAAACGAATGCATCAACAACTGCCGGTATTGCGGGTTCTCTAGGGACAACCCAATTCTTCGCGTCACTCTGAGTGTGGAGGAGGTCGTCGCCGAAGCGCAGCACTTGTCACGAGCGGGGTTTCGTCAAATCCTCCTCGTTGCCGGCGAGCATCCTAAATTCGTCAGCTGCGATTATCTCGCGGAATGCGCGCGGGCTCTCGCTGCGGATTTTTCATCGATCGCAATCGAGGTCGGCCCGATGGAAATGGAGGATTATGTTCCGATTGTCAACGCTGGCGCGGATGGACTGGTCGTTTATCAGGA
>CATPAV010000190.1 GCA_955652245.1 uncultured Candidatus Udaeobacter sp.
CGTGTTTTTGCCGCTAGTTATCAGGCGGTCTCCGGCAGCGGTGCGCGCGCAATCGACGAATTGAGAGAACAAGTCAAAAACGCGCTGCAAGATCGACAGCTAACGGCTCAAGTTTATCCGCATCCGATCGCGTTCAATCTTCTGCCACACGTCGATTCGTTTCTGGAGAGCGGGTACACAAAAGAGGAAATGAAAATGCAAAATGAAGGTCGCAAGATCATGCATTTGCCGGAGTTCCGGGCCTCCGTCACATGCGTGCGCGTGCCCGTTTACCGCGCCCACTCCGTAGCAATCAGTGCCGAATTTGACCAACCCGTTCCCGTGGAACGCGCCCGAGAAGTTTTGGCGAAAGCGCCGGGACTGGAGTTGGTGGATGAGCCAGAGAATAATCGGTACCCGATGCCCATCACGGTTGCCGAAAAGGATAATTGCCAGGTCGGCCGGGTTCGCGTGGATTGCGCTTTTGAGAACGGGCTCTCTTTCTGGGTATCAGGCGATCAACTGCTCAAAGGCGCGGCGTTGAATGCGGTCCAGATTGCGGAGTTACTCTAGGCTCAGGTTTCGGCGCACCCGGCGGTCGCACCCTACCCAACAAAACGGCCCCGGAACATTCCGGGGCCGCCGTTTATCTCAAATTTAATTGAAGTCTATCCTGGCGGAGGACCAGCAGGCGAGGGTGAAGCTTTCTCGCCCTTTTTCTTTCCGCCCTCTGGTTTTCCCTGACCACGCTCAGGCCCAGCCGGAGAACCGCCGCTGGGAGCACCACCTGGTTGCCCATAGGCACCCTGGCCTCTTTGTTTTCCACCTCGGGCCTCAGGCGCTACGCCAGTCGCAGGCGGCGTTCCGGCTTGCTCAGCCGCGCGTCCTCTGCCCCGGCCCTCGTATGGGGCCGCGCCCGTAACAGGAGGAGTTCCTGTCTGCTCAGGTCCCCGCGCTTTAGGTCGACCTTGCTCCGGTTGAGCCGGCGCGCCACCTGGCTGGCCGGGAGCTGGGTTGAGATTGCCGCGCTCAAATTGTCCCTTATGTTTGCTCGGAGGCTGTGTTGCCTCGGGACCAACCGGGGCGGCGCCAGTTTGCCCAGGCGTGGGTCCTAATTCGCCGCGCTTACCTTTTCCAGGCTTGCCACGCTCTGTTCCAGCCGGTGAACCTTGGAAAGCTGGCGAAGCGGCTCCAGCTGGGGATCCCGTTGGCGTGCCCGTTAGGCCGGGTTGAGGTCGTCCGGCTTTGCCCCTGCCTGTTTCAAACGGCGCAGGGGAAGCGGGAGACCCAGTCGGCGTGCCTGTCAGGCCGGGTTGAGCTCGTCCGGCTGTGCCTCTACCTCTTTCAAATGGCGCGGGGGAAACGCCCGTTGGAGACCCAGTTGGCGTGCCCGTCAGACCAGGTTGAGCTCGTCCGGCTTTGCCCCTACCTCTTTCAAATGGCGCGGGCGACGTCGGCGCAGCTCCTGTAGCTGCTGGACTCGTTCCGACTGCCGGTGATGGCGCGCCTGCTGTCCGTCCAGCGGTAGGTGCGCCCGTTGGCGGCGGAATGTTCTTCGGGTTCTCGGTCTTAATCTTCTCCTTTAACTGCGCCGCATTAGCAACGCCGGTCCAGCCCTTCTCGATTTTCGGTTGAGCCACTTTCGTTTTTATGTTCGGAGGTGCCACGCCCGGAGCTGATTTGTTGATTTTCGTGGGAGCACCCACGAAGAGTCTGTCGCCTTGCACTTTCGTCAGCGCGCCGGATTTCGCCGCCGTGGAAAGATCGACATTCTGCTGGCGCTCGATCTTAAGGCGCTGAATTGGCCGACTGGAGCGACTGCTCAACAGGTTGTAATCAGGGCCGTAATTGTAAACAACATTATTTTGAACAGTGATATTGGTCACGTTCACCGTGTTGCTGATGTAAGTAACGTTCTGGGATGGTGGGAAAATTCGATCGCGCAAGACCGGCTCACCGATAAACCGAGCATCGATAAAGTTGTAGTAGTCGGGACCGATATCGAAATCGATGTCTACGCGAGTGCCAATCGGCCCTCCCTCATAAACAATTCCAGGGCCACGGGGAGGAAGCGGTGCCCAGCCGACATAGTCGCCACCGGTTCGCCAGGAAACCCATGCTGGTCCCCAGTCCAGATCGCTACCAGGGAACCAAACCCAGCCCTGATCGGCCAAACGAGCCCAGCGGCCATAATGATAAGTCGCCCACCCGAAATCTTCGTAGGAGACCCACGTCCATCCGTCATCGGTGTAAGCCCAGTAACCATCAGCATAAGGACGCCAATTAGGGTCATTCACCGCTACGTCGGGTTGCCAGCCGTAGCCGTAGTCTCCGGCTTCGATCCAGTTCCCGCCGGACAAATTATTGTAAAAGAAATCGACAGAGACCTCCTGTCCTCTCGCCTGGGGGAGCGCAGGCAAGACAAGAGCGAGCATCGTTAACGCTAGAAATGTTCTTTTCATATTGTAATAGAAAGTTTTGAGGCGTTGGACTTCCGCGCCTCGCGGTTTATTCACTTCATAATTCGGAAACCGCGCGATCGGCACGCGTGTTGCAGCCGCACGCTTGTCCGTCAACAACACTTGCGTCCCGGTCTGGATTTTGAGAATATCGTCCTGCCATGCGCACGCTTGCCGGAATATTTATTATCGCCGCGCTGATTTATTTCGGCTGGGACAAACCCTTTAAAATCTGGGTAGATGACGCGCGAAGGATGCTGCCGGGCAAGCAAACAACGGAGGTCGCTCCGCAGGAAGTTGTTCCGCCGCGGCCCATGCCAACACCAGCTCCGCGAATCGTCCCGGGAATCATACGACAGCCAACGCCACAACACGACGCATGGATGTGGGACGCGACTCATCGAGGCGTCTTGGATCGCCCTACTCCGTCTCCCACTGGCCGGCCCTAGAAGATACGGCGATCGAGGGGACTATCTCCGCGCCGTCCGAGATTTTTATTCGAGCACTTCTTCGAGCTACTGACCGACAATGGTGCCGTTGACGCGACCAATGGCCACTAAGGCAGCATGAGCAGAGTACTAATTGGATCAGCGCTGAAATGTTCGATTGCTGGAAAAAATGACCGGAGAAGTTCCTCCAGCCGATCAGTTGAGCAATTTCCGATTCGCAGCCAAATCACCTTCGGTCGGCCGGTCCCTAAAACAGCTTGATCGTGAAAGTCCAAATCCTTCGACACAATTGTGAAGCCTTCGCTTATTGCAAACTCCCAGATGGCCGTGTCAGTGGTCGCGCCAAGGCCGCACTGGTGAACGTGTGCAGAGTTGGGAAACAAATCTGCCAGCCGGGAAACAAGCCCCAGCGACAGGTTTTCACCGAATAGAAGCCTCACCGCCGACGAAGCTCGTCCTGCGCTCACGATCGGCGGCGAACGCGAGACACGCCTGGATATCCTCCTCAGTCAGGTAAGGAAAATCACGCAGGACCTGCTCGTGTGTCATGCCTGAAGCAAGATAATCGAGTATGTCATAAACCGTGATGCGCAGGCCTCGGATGCAAGGTTTACCGCTGCGCTTCCCGGGTTCAACCGTGATGACCTTCGAGTAATCCAGGGCCAGACCGTACACAGTCATAGTTTGACGTCAAACTCGTTCACGAACGAAATTTCAAGCCGCGAAGGCATTCGGTGAACAGAAGCAAGCTAAGAAAACGAAGGAGCAAGTTCGTAATCGATGGTCAGTATTCAGATCCGCAACCCATTGCTCTGCAGAGTCTTTGGCGCAACAGCGCGATGGGGCAGGCACGGCCACACGGAGCGAACCTCGGGCAATGCGAATATGTGAACCTTCCCGCCTTTCATTAGTGAATAGGTAACGCAGCGCTCTACGGACGGCTCGCCGTTGTAGGCCGAAGGAAAGCAAAGACGTGTTCGAAATTACGAAGAAGCTTGAACGCGATATTCGAAAACAGGAGCCACGGTGATGGCTAACGAAAGCAAACCGGCTTCTCTTGCTTGGCCGTCGTCTAGAGTGCTTCGGCTTGCTTGCGCAGCTTTTCTTTTACCTCGGAATACGCCCGGGAGGAGTCTGAAATTTTATCGAGGAAAGACAACGCTTCAGCTTTCTTCTGCCGCTTCAGGCTGACCCGCGCGAGCTGCAAGTAGGCGAAGTTCCGGTTCGTGGAGAGCTCGAGATAATGCTGCCAGGCGATTTGGGCCTCTTCCCAATTGGGGTTCGGCATTCCATAAAATGTTTCCGCGTAAGCTCGAGCATATTCCAGGTCGGTCGGAGCGAGCCGGCTGGCTTCGCGAAATTGGAACAGGGCGCGTTGCAACAATTCCGCAGAATCGATCTTCCAAGCCGCCGTCAGATCATGGCGGAGGACGAATTCGACATTCCCGAGGTCGAAATGATAATTGGGATTGTCACTTTTGGAGCGAACCGCCAAAAGAAACTGCTCCGCTGCTTCGGGGACGCGGCCCATCCTGAGGTACACGCCGCCCAACGAGTTGGCCGCTTCCCCATTCTCAGGCTCGAGCCGTTGTACTGTCCGCCAATGTTCGATGGCCGCTTCTGCCCTCCCGTTTTCCCAGAGAAATGCGGCAAC
>CATPAV010000191.1 GCA_955652245.1 uncultured Candidatus Udaeobacter sp.
CAAGCCCGGCAATTTGGAAGGTGTGCGGACGGATTCAGGCATCGTTTTTGTGAAGAACCGGCCATTTGCCATGAGTGTGATGACGGCTTACGACCGCGACGAGCGCGCGGCCGAACACGCGATCAGCGAGATTGCGCTCAATGCGTATCACTACTTCGAGATGCGCGGCAAAACATCCGATTACGGACGGATAATGGAAGAAAGCAGGAAGTAGCCGCCTACGCGCAAGACTACGGCGTGCCAAGGAGGGCAGAGGGCAGACCACTGTGATTGGTCAATCGAGGCGGTGCAGGGCCGAGATACCGTAATTTTCCTGGAGAACCGGGGCTTCGGCCGCTACTTGCGCTGCGTCGAGCTCGATCTGTTTCGGATCTTCTTCGGTCTCAATTTTAATGAACCCTTCGATCGGTTGTTTTACTGCGTCGGCCAGATCGGCTAACGACTTGATTTCTTTGCCGTTGACTCTTGTCACGGTCAAATAGGCCAGATCGTCATAGCCAATGGTGGTGTTGGCCGGGAGTACCTGACTAAGGATAACCACGCGCCGGTTTCCTTCTGGAAAGAGCTCAGATTGGAAACGGTCGAAATAAACCAATCGCTGGGGGGCTTCTCGTTGCCAGTTCAGTCCCCATTCCTTGAGATATTGGCGGGAAAGCTCCTGAAAAATGACGCCGCCGAGCACGTAATACGCGGGCGGCTGATCAAGATTGTACGGTGGGCTAACGTAATCTTTCGCGTCTCGGTGTTCGAGCGTCACATTCAGTTCCATTGGTTTACCGCTGCGCTGAATGCGAAACGGAACAACATCTCCGGAATAAGCGTGAGCGGTCAGCAGATTAGTAAATTCGATTTTGCCGTAAAGAGGATCGACGTAGTTGCCATTTTGATCGATCTCATTGTTCGCGACCGCTGTCACAATGTCGCCGACTTGCAGGCCCCCTTTCATAGCGGGCATGTTTGGCTCGACATTCGTGACGTAAACACCGCCGCCTTTCCCTTTTTCTCCTGCGAAGTCGCGCAGTTCCGGATCACGCGTTGGGAAAAAAGAAAAGCCAGCCGAGGGAAAACCACGATAATTCCGACTCTCGGCTTCCTTCAAAAAATGCGTGATGATTGGGGCGGGGATGGCATCGAGCAACTGGGAACGTGAATCGTAGCGGAGTAGCAATCCGGCGAGCTTGTTGTTCTTCACCAATGGCACCGTGTAACTGTTTTCTCGATACTGCATCGGGATGCTGATGCGATAAGTGAGAAATTGCCCAACCTCGATCGGATACTGCGTCATTTGCACAGTTGTGACGAGGCCTTCCGTCGCGAGCAAGGCTCCGGTCGGCTCGAGTTGCCAGGCCGCAAGCCGATCGCCGACGACCGTGTCGGGCGCGATATCGAGCGGGGTGATTCCATCGAGGAATGCTTTGTCCGTTGGCTCGAGCAATGCCAGGTTTGCTTCGTAATCGATTACTTCGACTTTGGCCGCCGTTTTCTCTCCAGACTCGGCGCGCTCCAGCTCCACGTAATTTTGATTTGCAACCAGATCCGCAGTGACAAGGACACGGCCCTTCGACAGAACGGCGCCGAGGGCGCGCTTCGAGAACGGCGCTTTCTTTTGCCACGGCCGAAAGTAATCATAGGCTTGGCCGGTCACGTTCACTCGGACGAGGGCGAGTTGTTTTTGCGTGCTCATCGACGCGGGCGAAGGCGGTTCCTTCTTCGCTGTCGCGCCGGTAGCCATTACGAGGAATACTCCAAGCGTGACAAAGAGAACTCCCACACGATCAGGAGCACGATAACTCGCAGCCTTTGAGATTCGGATTTTTGATTTCGCTTGCCTCATTCTATATTTTCTTCTGATCTTCAGTTGTCTTCGGGACGGGCTGTTCCTCGAGATTTTGCTCTTTCAAGACGTTGTAGCGCGCCTTGATCCGCTCGCGCGCAGATTCCACTCTGTTCCGATCCAATACCAAAGGTGGGCCATCACCAATCATACGAATGACAAAGTGGTCGGCATTTTCGGCAAATGCATTCGCCAGCTCATCAAGCCTCCGGATTTTTTTGCCATTTATTTCATCAACAATCCCGCCGCGGTACGGCGCGAGGTAAGTGTTGATCGGATCCGGCAAAATGTTGGTCAGCACAATGACGTCGGGATGCTGGAGATACAGTTGCTCCAGGACGAAGTACTCGAAGAAATGGCGCAGTCGCAGATCAGTTGGCCGATAGGCTTCGAGAAGATCGAGATTTAATGGCTGAAAGAGTAAGCCGCCATAAAGCACATAACGAGGACGCACATCGTAACTGTGGCCTTGAATCAGATATGGCCAGGGCGTGTATAATTTTATCGTTACCGTGATTGGCTGCTTGTCGCGCCAGACGTCGAACTTGACCGAATCGCCATTAAATTTTCGCTCCACGACTTCCTGAAAGTCGGCACGCTCGCCTTCCAGTTCGACATTCGAATCACTCGCGATTGGATGATCATCGATCGCAAGAAGAACATCACCGGGCCGAAGTACTTCCGCGGACGGACCGGCCGCGACAACCGTGCTCACGAGCACCCCGCGATCATCGTCCTTTAATCCGAGGAATCTTCTCTGCGCGGGATTTTGCAGCTTGGAAAAAGTGATCCCAAGATCGACATATTTGCCGTAAACCCCATTGCTGATGTCCTTTAAGAACCGGTTAATGACCGGAGTGGGAATCATGTAGGCCACGCCTTGCGCGACATCGCCGCTGTAACCCTGAAACGCGACGCCGACCACTTTGGCATTTTGCATCACTGGGCCACCGCTGTTGCCCGGATTAATTTGGGCGCTGATCTGGATCGCGAGGTGCTGATCGACTGACGAGTGGGTGTAGAGTTGAAAGTCAATCCGCGACACAATTCCCGTCGTAACCGACATCCGTTCGCCGCCGATCGGATAACCGTAAGCCGACACCGTAGATTCGAGCGCAGGAATTCCGCCGAGTTTTAGCGACAGCATATTTTTGAAAAAGTCCGGAGCCGACACCGTAATCAATGCCAGATCGCAATCGTGTGCGACGAATTGCACCGTCGCCGGATATTTGTTTGGATCACCCTCGCGTTCGACTGTCAAATAGCGGCTGTTGCTGACGACATGCGCGTTTGTGAGAATTCGATTGCCGCTTATGACAAAGCCAGCTCCAACACCGCGCTGGATTCCTCCGGAATTCCATGGCGCCTTATAATCTGGCTCCACTGCCGTGGCGGTAATCCGCACCAGGCTTTTTTGAATCGGCCCGTTTGGTTTTGGCGGCGCAATCGGAACTGGGACTGGAACTACTGCTTGCGCGGGCGGGCTGGGGCGTCCAGAAATTGCCGGCGGCGGCGCTTGCGGCTCAACGGGGGACGCGGCCGGCGCGCTTTGCTGTGCGTAAAATGTCGATGTCGATCCAGCCAGCAGGCCAATACAGACAAAAATAAGAGCACGCTTCATGGGCGAAAGTCTGAAAAATTGAACGGAATGATCGAAAATCAAATCGCAATCTGCCCCGAACGCTTTCGGGGCAAATCGCGTCCCGACAGAACTGACATGCTCAATGCGCTCGCCGTTCAACATCTGCGGTAGTAGGGCGCGCCGAGCCGCTCAGGAAAAAATTAAATTCGCGCGCGATCGAGAAGTGATTTGAGGACTTTTCCCGCTTCGAAAACTTCACGCGCCAAAGCGCGGGCGGCACGAGAATGTTTTGCGTAATCGGCATTGATTGTTTTCACCGCATCGGCAATCTCGCCCAACGATCCGAAGGACAGCAGCCCCGCTTTGCCGCCATAGTCCTTTGTGAAACCCGTTTCCTGAATTATGACGGGTCGACCGGCCGCGAGATAGCACGCGCTCCGATCGCTGAACCAACCGGTGTTTAGTCGAACGTATTGGTCTTTCGCGACTGTGAACTCGCCTTTCGAACGATGAATGTAATCGCGATAGAGCCAATAATCGACGCTGAGTTGAAGTGGCGAAATCAACCGCCACCCATTTCGCTCAAATTTCCATCGTGTTGGTCGATCCTCAATGTTTGTAGCGAGTTCAAATGTTTCACCAGATTTTTTTGGCGCGGCAACGAACCGGATAAATTCACGCGATTTGCTCCAAAGATATTTGTCGCCGCGCCAGGTAATGTCTTTTAGTCCGCTCGTGGACCAATTCGCCACCGATGTAAAAACGGCAGCTTGCGGCGGCGCACGATTTGTTTTCCACAGATCAATTACGATTGGTTGTCGTGTGGGCAACCACTCGAATCCATGTTTCGGTACGGGAAACGTTTTTGTGCCGACATTTTCACCAAATGTGAACAGCGCGTGGTGCCGCCACAGATAATCGACGGTCGATCGTACACCCTTGTCGATCTTGATCTGCTCAACGCCGGGATCGCTCTCGATATAAAGAATACGATCCGAAACACGTAGGTCGTCGTTGAGTTCTTGCGCTCCGCAAATGTTCAGGACCGCGTCCGCGTCGCGATAAAGCTCTCGAATCTTTTTCAGTGATAGGCCTGCCGTCGGCTGACCTCGGAGATACCGTGCACAAAACGCCCAACGATTTTTGAAACCGAATTCGCCTGACAATCGATTGAGAAGCCGGGCCGCGTACTCGAACTCATTGTTTACCTCGAAGGTCTCAGGGTTGTAGGGCAATCGTGCCGAATCCTCGATGTAATAAACATCGTGCCCGAGGCGCTGAAGGCCGACGATGTAATGAATATGTTGCCAAATCACACCGGCAATCGGCATCGAGCCCATGAAGCCCATCACAACGATTCTCTTTTTCTTCATCTCGAGGAGCCGGCAAAGTGGGAATGGTGATCAGTAATGCGTGAACGAAAACAATCTGCTCTATTCACCGATCAATCATTTCACAATTGCCTCACGATAACCGCAGGATTACCCGCCACCACCGTGTTCGGTGGAACGCTTTTGGTCACTACAGAACCAGCGGCAACAACTGAGTTCTCGCCAATGGTCACGCCTTTCAGAATTACTGCGTTCATGCCAATCCAAACGTTGTCCGCGATTTTCACGGGCGCGGTTTTCAATTTCGGGCGCGGCGGGCGATCCTTGAAATAAGGGGCGAGGGCCTGCGCGTCGATTAGGCGTTGCGCGGGTTCGAGCGGATGAAAATCCGAATCGGCAATGCCGATGTTCCACGAAATCAGACAATGCGATCCGATGTCGATCTTCTCCTCGGCCATGATGAGCGCGCCGTTGAGCAAAGTGAAATCGCCAACCGTGCACTGGCCGTTCTCTCCAATGGAAAATGAACAGCCTGCGTAACAGGAAACGTGGTTGCCGAACACGACTGCGCCGGATTTTTTATTGCGAAGATGCCGGAAGATTTGCGCGGTCTCACAATAAAACCCCTCCCCAAATTCTACATTCGCCGGGATCGGATGCGGCCACCAGTCGCCTTCCACATGTCGATCGTTGCGCACGTTGCTCATCCCGGAAATTTTCCTGAGCTGTAAAGTTTCGCATAGACGCCGCCGCCCGCGATCAGTTCCGGGCCGCGACCTTGCTCGGCGATGCGCCCCTG
>CATPAV010000192.1 GCA_955652245.1 uncultured Candidatus Udaeobacter sp.
CCACCGGATATCCAGAGGCGCGGCACAAACCTTGAGTTGCGTTTCACCGTCCCGGAGAATAGCGCTCGACTTCTGCTCGGGCGTATTGCAAAGACAGACGCTGCCGCGGTTCTCACAGCGCAGTGATCACCCGCTGGCTCAATCATTTAATGAGACATAAGATCGACATGTTCATGCAGGAATTCGAATTTCATTCGATAGGCCGTTGCGCAGTCACGGCGATACTGCTTTTTTTTACATTGGTCACCAGTGCACAATCAGTCGCAGCTGAGGAGATCAAGCTCGAACTCGTCGATATCAAGTCAATTGTCCCCTCGATTGTCGTCGAGTTACGCTACGCCGGAACGCACAATGCCGTGCACCGCGCATTGTATCCACCTTCCATGCCCGCGCTCATCCGGCCGAGCGTCGCCCAACAGTTGCTCGCTGCACAAAATCTGCTCCGTCGTAACGGGTTTGGGTTAAAAATTTGGGATGCGTATCGTCCGAAATCTGTGCAGAGGCAGCTCTGGCAGTTCGCTCATGACGAGTCATATGTCGCCAATCCGGACGACGGGGTCGGCTCGATGCACACATGGGGGGTCGCTGTCGATGCAACGCTGGTCGACGCCTGGGGCCGGCCGGTATCGATGCCCACCGATTTCGACGAGTTTACGCCCGCAGCGATGCTTCGTTATCACGGAACAGATCCCACTATCGGGTCGCACCTGAAGCTTTTGCAAAGGGCGATGGGTCGCAACGGCTTCTACGGTCTGCGTACGGAATGGTGGCATTTCACCGCTCAAGATTGGAAAAATTATGTTCGCTATCAGGATGTGCAGGTAACAGGACAATCTCCAAAAACCGGACCTGATGGTAAGCTATGATCGACACCTTGCTGCGGGATCTTCGGCAGCCGGAATACATCCATGTATTGATCAATCCATTGCCGATCTACGGCCTGGCAATGGCCTGGGTCGGGCTGATCGTGTCTCTTTTTTTAGGGAGCCGACGCGCTCAAATCGCAACCTTGGCGATCGTACTCATAAGCGCAGCCTCGGCGTGGCCGGTCTATGAACTCGGCCAACAATCTTACGATCGCGTTCTGTCGATGGCCGATTCTGATGGGCAAGCCTGGCTCGATGAGCATCAGGACCGTGCGGAGGACCTGATCTATTTTTTTTATGCGCTCGCCTTATTGAGCGCGGTGGCAATCGTCGCCCCGATGAAATGGCCAAAATCTTCCATGCCACTCACGCTCGGAGTGACTCTGCTCGGAGCGATAGTGATTGGAATAGGCGCTTATATTGCGCAAGCGGGCGGAAAAATTCGTCATCGCGAATTTCGCAACGAGGCACCGCCAAAAAGATCCGCTGAAAAGCAACCGCGTTAGATCGACAATTGTTGCCGTTGAAGCGAATAAGCGTTGAAGCGTATAACCGATAGCGCTTCAAGACTACACGCTTTAACGCTTTAACCGATTCCCGCATGACAACCCAGCTCGAACGCGCGGAGCAAAACGTCGAACAGCACAGCGCTGCGCTGAAGAAGCCGCTGGGCCTTTTCGATCTGGTTGTGACGCAGATTCTCTTTGTCGTTGGCTCTAGTTGGGTCGGCACCGCCGCAAAGCTTGGGCCGTCGCATCTTTTTTTCTGGTCGCTCGCGATTTTGCTCTTCTACATTCCGCAAGCCGCCGTTGTCATTTATTTGAACCGTCTCATGCCGCTTGAGGGCGGTCTTTATCAATGGGCGAAACTCGGCTTCAACGAGTTTGCCGGCTTTATGGTGGCGTGGAATATCTGGCTTCTGTCCATCACTGTTATCGCTTTAGGCGGAATGTTCGTAACGATCAACATCTCCTATGCCATCGGTGTGGCGTGGATGCCGGACAGCAAACTCTGCGTGTCATTGATCAGTTGCGCGCTCGTCGCTGGTCTTGCCTGGACCGGGATTCGCGGCTTGTCGTTAGGCAAATGGCTTCACAACACCGGCGGGTTCGCGATGCTCCTGGCCTACGGCGCCCTCATCGTTTTGCCGTTCGTCAGTCTCGCGCGTGGCGAGCTGAAGGAATATCACCCGCTCCAGTTCGCAGCGCCGACGATGTCGATCTTTTTTTGCTTCAACATCTTCAGCAAACTGGCGGTCGGTGCGCTAAGCGGATTTGAGTACGTTGCAATCCTTGCAGGCGAAGCGCGCGCCCCGGCGCGCAATATCGGCCGCTCGGTCATGATCGCTGCTCCGATCATCGCGCTGATGTTCATTCTCGGCACCAGCTCGGTTTTGGCTCTCGTTGGAAACAATCAAATCGATCTCATCGGTCCGGTGCCGCAAACATTGCGACTGGGCTTGCGTTCTTTTCCGATCCCGGGCGCGATCGCTTCCGTGGGGATTTTGATGATGACGGTGCGATCGATTTCGGCGACAAGTGTTCATCTCACCGGCAGCTCGCGGTTACCGATGGTCGCCGGGTGGGACCGGCTTCTGCCAGACTGGTTCTCACGTTTACATCCGAGATATAAGACACCGATCAACTCAATTTTCTTCGTGGGTGCCGTCACGCTCGTCATCGCGATCGCGAGCCAAATCGGCGCTGGAATCCAGGAGGCATTTCAACTCGTGGACAACGCCGCCAACGTTTTCTACGGAATCGTTTATCTCGTTCTGTTCGCCATACCGATTGCTGGCGCCAGCGCGGTGCGACGAAGTGCACGACTTTGGTTGCGAATCGCCGCGATCTGCGGCTTCGCTGTGTCCCTGCTGGCAATCTTCTTCACCGTCTATCCAATCATCGATGTGCCCAGTCGGCTTGTTTTCGCGGCGAAAATCATTGCCGTTACAGTAATTGCCAATGCGATCGGCGTCGCCGTCTTCGCCGCAGGGCAAAAAGCGGCGCGCGGAAATTAGCTGGCACAGCTCTCGGCGACCCAGCGCAAATAATCCGGCCAACCCTTGTCGATCTTGAGGTAAATGATCTCAGGAAGCTCGTACGGATGAAGCGAGCGCAGTTTGTCCTGAAATGCCTTCTGTCGATCTTGCGTGGTTTTGAAAAAGACGATCACTTCACCGGCGGTTTCGATTTTTCCCTTCCAACGATAGATCGAGTGAATAGCAGGGATGATGTTAGCGCAGGCCGCGAACTTTTCCGTAACCAGCGTGCGCGCGATGTCATTGGCCAACTCCGCGTCCGGAAACGTGCTCAGGGCGAGTAGAACCTGTTCAGGCATTGGTTAGACCAGCACGGGTGCGATCCGTTCTCCGCAGCCAATCCGTTCCGTGGCGGAGCGGCAAATCCAGCCGCCGCCCAACACAAGATCTC
>CATPAV010000193.1 GCA_955652245.1 uncultured Candidatus Udaeobacter sp.
ATTGTCAGTTGAGTTTATTCAGTGGCGATTTGAAATCCGATAAGCGGGAACAGTGACCTGGCTGCGTTTTCCAGAATAAACTCAATGGGAACTAAATTATACGTAGGCAATCTTTCCTTCAACACGACGGAAAACGAACTGCGGGAACTTTTTTCACAGGCTGGCGCCGTGCAGGAAGTCACTCTCATGCAAGATAAATTCACCGGCAAGTCGCGTGGCTTTGCTTTTGTCACGATGGGTTCGGAACAGGACGCTCAAAACGCCATTTCGAAACTCAACGGCCAGACCGTTGAGGGTCGCCCACTAACTGTAAATGAGGCACGCCCGCGAGAGGCGCGGCCACCCGGCGGTGGCGGACGCGGTTACGGCGGGGGCGGAGGCGGAGGCGGCTATGGCGGCGGCGGCGGCGGCTACGGTGGTGGTCGCCGCGATGGCGGCCAGCGAAGAGGCCATTAGAGACTGGTAAAGAGCGTCCGCCCAGCGGGCGCTTTTTTTGGGCTGCGGAGCGCTCTGCCGGGAATTCGAATTTGTTTACGGCCGTCTCGCTGGCGACCGCCGAAATATGTTCAGAATCAAACATACGGAGGAGCTTCGCCATTTATGACTGACGATTCAGACGCGCAAAAAAGAGAAGAGCAACACGGAGCTGAGAACATTGAAATTCCGTCGATTCCAAAAGAAACCGCCGCCGCAGTGGCCGGCGCCGCAGTGGGCAGCATAATGGGTCCGGTCGGGGCTGTTGTCGGTGGCGTGGCGGGCGCTCTTGTCGGGAAAGCTGCGGCCGCTAAACGGCCCATTGGTCCAGCCGCGAAGAGGACCGTCCGAAAGGCAGCTAGAAGTGCCAAGACAATTTCGAAAAGAGCGCCCAAGCAGCGGCGGGTGGCAAAGTCTGCCAAGTCACGCAAAACCAAGGCGCGCTCGCGTGGCAGAGCCGCCAAAGTAAGAAAATTGCCGCGATCGACGGCAGCTAGATCGCGCAAGACAACGAAAACTCGGCGAAGATCGACATCCTCACGTCGTGCCCGGCGGAAACCCCGTAGCAGCCGGACGAGACGGCACTAGCGTTCAACTCGGGCAAAATTGGGCAGGGCTGGATTCGAACCAGCGAAGGCGTAAAGCCAGCAGATTTACAGTCTGCCCCGTTTGGCCACTCCGGAACCTACCCCTTTCGTGCGCAGGAACACAGGCATTCTCCTGTGCTGCCAGCCCTGAACCTTTTCGGGCTGTTCTCAACGCGAGCACTTATTGTCGATCTTTATCCGAAAAATTCAACGATGGCGTTAACCACGTAGCGTTGCGCTTCGCGAGTAATTTCAGGATATATTGGTAACGCTAGTGTCTCGCGCGTCGCGCGTTCCGTTTCCGGAAAATCGCCCTTCTTGTAGCCAAGATACGAAAAAGCTTTTTGCTCGTGCAACCCGATCGGGTAATAGATCGCCGTCTCGATCTCTCGCTTTGTAAGATGCTCGCGCAAAGCATCGCGCCTTGGCGTGCGGATAACGTATTGGTGATAAATGTGGTGATTGGTCAAGCCGCGATTGCGATAAGGTTCGGCTGGCAAGACAACCTTTTTCACTAGGCCTGCGCGCGAGAATTCTGCGCGGTAAAAATCCGCTGCGTCACGTCGTGCCGCCGACCAGCGTTCCAAATACGGAAGCTTAACCGCGAGAATTGCCGCCTGGATTTCGTCCAGGCGAAAATTGCCGCCGATGACGTGATGATGGTAGCGCGGTTCCATTCCTTGATCGCGGAGAATGCGCAATTCCTTCGCCAGCCCAGCGTCTCGGCAAATAATCATTCCCGCATCACCGGCGGCTCCCAGATTTTTCGAGGGATAAAAACTGAAAAAACCCACTTCACCCATCGCTCCCGCTTTCGCTGTTCGTTCGCCAAGTGGATACTCGGCGCCAATTGCTTGAGCTGCGTCTTCAATTACGTCGAGCTGGTAATGTTCCGAAATCTGATGGATTGCGTCCATCTCACAACACAAGCCGAACAAGTGAACAGGAATAATCGCGCGAACATTTTTTCCACCCCTGGTTTTTAATTCATCATTCGAACCGCTCCGGCAGTTTTTCTCAATGTATTCCTGAATCGCGGATGGGGAGATGTTGTACGTTTCCGGATCGATATCCACGAGAACCGGCTTGGCGCCGGTGCGCGCGATGCAGCCGGCGGTTGCGAAAAATGTGTAAGGCGTGGTGATGACGGCATCGTCGCGTCCGATCCCGAGCGCCATCAAAATGGCCAGGAGAGCATCTGTGCCGGAGGAAACACCGATCGCATGCGGTGAATCGCAATACGCGCGGATCGCTTTCTCGAAGGCCTTTACTTGAGGGCCGAGTATGAAACGCTGGCTTCTCAAGACTGCATCGATTGCCGCTTGGATTGGTTCAGCGAGAGCGCGATATTGTTCGGTTAAATCGAGCAGCGGGACGCGCATGGCGCGAAAAGCATGGCAGCTTCGCTATAGCGTTCAAGGAAGATAGACTTCTAGTCTGTCCTGGTCGACTAGCATCTTGCTTGTCGAATAGCCTCCCACAGCGTTGACTGCGCACTTCGAGCAAGGTAGCCTGTCGATCATGGGATTACTGCGCGGCCTACTTTGGCTCGTCCTCTTTGTCGTTCTGGCTTTTTGCTTCGTCGTCTTATTCGAATACGGGCCACGCGATTTCGCGAACGGCTCTAAAAAGGAGTTTGCCCGCGTAAAATCGTTTGTTGTGAAGCAGACAGAGAAAGTCCAGAAACCGAAGAAAGAGCGCTGATTTATTCAACGACCTCCACTTTGATTGGAGCGTTGATAAAGCCTTTGGCGTGCGCGTCGCCTAGGAATTTGCGGATTGCGGCGCGTCCAGTCTCGCCGTAATCGCGAGTAAATTCGTTCACATACATCCCGATGAACTTGCCCGCGAGGTTCGCGTCCATGTCGCGCGCATACGGAAGCGAATGCCGCACAGCCTCATCGCGATGAGTGAGACCGTAATCGATGCTCTCGCGGATAATCTGAACAAGATCGTGCCGCACGGAATGCGGGATGTCTTTGCGCAAGACATTGCCGCCGAGCGGGAGCGGCAATCCTGTTTCACGTTTCCACCATTCGCCGAGATCGATCATTTTCTGAAAACCTGAGCGCGCATAAGTCAGTTGCCCTTCATGAATGATCAGACCGGCGTCCGCGCGACTGTCTTTAACTGCTTGGAAAATTTGATCGAATGGCACGACGATGTGTTTGAAGTCGCCGAGATAAAGTTGCAGTGCCAGAAATGCACTTGTCATGCGTCCCGGAACAGCGATCGCACAGCCGCGCAACGAGTCGCGAAGATCGACATGCTGATTTGGATTTGGGATTTGGCCATTGGACTTTGGGATTTTTCTGACAAGAATTGGCCCGTAACCGTCGCCCATGCTCGCGCCGCACGGGAGCAGCGCATATTTGTCTGCGAAATACGCGTAGGCATGGATGGAGATGGCGGAGATGTGCAGCTCGCCCCGGAGCGCGCGTTCGTTCAGCGTCTGAATATCTTCCAATTGATGTTCGAATCGATAACCACGGAGATCGATTTTGTTTTCCGCCATCGCATAAAACATGAACGCGTCGTCTGGATCTGGTGAATGCCCCAGCGTGAAAGTTCCCCAATCCAGCGGCATGAGCGCATGCTATCCGGCATGATGAACCACGCAACAATCCGACCAAATTGAACTGCGGGAAATTATCGTTGCGGCTTGCGTCAGCAGAGCTGTTCAACCGTTTTGTGCTCAGATGCTCACCTTATTCCCGGGGCCAACTCAGCACGCGTTGCGTCCAAGATCGAGGGCGCAGCGGTACCGCCACGAACTTCGTCCGTCGGTCCGCCAGTCGGATGGACTCGTTCCATAGCGAGCCAGCAGTTGGCTGTATCGCCTGGTTAGACGTTTCGTTCATTGCGGAGTTGTTTGTGCATGGCGAACCGGCGGAGGTAAACGCCTCGGCACTCGACGTACTCCTCTGCATCGAGTTGGAAGCCGTGGCGGTCGAAGAATGGCCGGGCGGCAAGACTGGCGTGGGTCGTAACTCTCTGGGCGCTGACTGCGCGCAATGCCGACTCGACGCGCTGGTAGAGGCTGGTGGCAACACCACGACGGGCAAAAGTGGGATGAGTGAAAAGAAAGTCGAGGTAGCCGTCGTGTGTGTAGGAAGCGAAGCCCGCAAGAACACCGTCAGACTTGGCGACGATGGTGTGAAGATGAGAAAGACGCTCCTGCCAGCGTGCGGCGTCGGGCGGAACTGGTGCCCACGCGGCAATCTGGTCCGGAGAGTAGTAGGGCGCTGCCAAAGAGCGAATCGAAGCGGTGTAAATCTCCATGACGCTTGGCAGGTCGGTGGACTGATATGGTCTTTCTTTCACAGGAAGCGCGCAGAAACGTCTAACGAGAAAGAGCTCAGCTACTGCTGGCTGGAGCGATGTTTTCGCTTCAACTTTTTACTTTCTAATTTCACATTTCTACTTTTCAAATCGGCCAGCCGTCGGCTGCATCGCTTTGTTAGATGCTGCGGGGTCGAATAGGCACACCTAGCTATCGCCTCCTGGTTTTTTCTCTCTGTAAATCCCGTCGAGTATGAGGAACAATCCGAATGCAGAGTAGAGGCCTCTTCCGATGACCGCCTGCCACGGATACATCCAGCCCTTGAAATAGATTGGGACGTGGTAAAGCAGAGCCGATCGTGCGGACCATAGGAAGCCCAAGCCAAGCAAAAACATCAGCGTTCCGCATACTATCTGGATGTCCGAAATGTCGGATTGTTCTTGACCACCGCTCTCTTATTGTCGCGGACGCCGGCAACCTCCGGAGGCCAGAACCTCTGGCGGGGCGTTCGCTTGCAAAAGTCACATCTCGTCGGACATAACCACCGGTCGGAACCAGAGCCCGTCCGAGCTAAGCCATACGAGAACTACTCCAACAAAGATCAAAGCAGTAAAGGGCTGGACAGCGTGAACGTAGATGACATGTGTAGCCGGATGAAATCCAGAGTTTAAAATATCGGCCGCGACCAGGAGACCATAAGCACAGCTCATACCGGTTCGCAGCCACACTGGGTGCGGTGATCTCCAGGAAGTGATCAGGCCGAAGATAACGGCTGGGGCCAAGATGATATAGCTGGCGGCTTCAGTAGCTGGACCGAATAGCGTCATCCACGCTGAGCCAAGACAAAAGGCAGCGACGAGACACCGCCGCGAGTTCCAACCCGACCGTTGTCCCCAAACGCAGAACGTAGCGGCGAGAACTCCAGTGATTAGCTGCAACGTTGTCCAAGCCAGCATCGTCATCGGCACGCGGGCAAGCCGCAGTAACAACCAAGCATCACGCCAAGTGCCATACCCACCCTTGAGACGGCGATGATCGTTCGCGAGCCGATGCAACCACGCTTGATACTGCGTCAAAACATAAGGGGGATGCTGGAGTAGAAACGTTAACAAAAATAACCCCACCAGCCACAGTGCGAGACGCCATGACAGTTTGCTGGGATAGAGAGCGGCGAGTAATAACGCGAGTGCGATAGGATAGAGCTTAAAAATTGTGGCTATCGCGAAGCACGCCGCGGTAATTTGCCACCGGCCACTCGCGCAGAAGACGATCCCAAATAGCAAAAGAGCAGTGATCAGCACTCCCGCTTGCCCGTTGTGTAGATTGCTCAGCGAGAGAGGGAGGAGGGCGGCCAAACCCCAAGCCGTCCATCGAACACCGGTGGTGCCGGGCCAAGCCATGCGGCCACTCATCCGGGCGCCTAAGATAAGGGCGATTGCGCAAAGCAGACGCCAGAGAATGCCGCCGAGAGCTTGTGGTAGGAGCGCAAAGGGAGCAAACCAAGCTGCTGCCAGAGGACTGTAAAAAAACTGGTTGTTGTGATGATGAGGATAAAGGTATTCGCCCCGTATCCATCGCACCCCCGCGTTCCAGTAGTCGATGAAAACGGAATGCGTGCCCGGATTAATCCCAGTATGAAGGCAGATGACCACGAGCGTCAAAACCCAGCAGCCGAGGACAGCGATCTCGAACCTGTTTCTAGAAACGAACGGGATCGACGCGGCTTGCCTTCCTCCGCCGGAGGCGGTCGCTAACGGGCGCGACGATGCCATCAGTAAAGCCTAACATAAGGCGCGCCGAAGGAACACAACGAACAAAATCCCGCAATCCGAGCGGTTGGAGACTGTGGACACAACGGGTCGATTAAAAAGCTCTGCGGGGTATCTGCTCACAACGAGCCAGTGAGGTTCATAGCGCGTAGAACAGGCCATCTAGGACCTGATTCAAGGGATCAATAGATTGTACCGAAATCATGGCTTCGCCAAGGGCATTGTATCAGGTGTTTTGACCATTCGGATGCGCGCGAAATTTTGATTTCTCAGGTGCTGGGATTGTGCGACATATCTCGAACGAGGAAATCACCCGTAAAGGCTGAATTTATCATAATCTTACAGCTCGCGATCATCACGGTCGCAGCCGACCCGCCCATCAAACGTTTCGGCGCGCCGAACGTCGTAACCGATGGTGTCAGCGTTACCATTTCCCAAACGGACACGGGGATCGGAAGCAACCCGCACCTGCGTGCACAATCCGCCCCGACGCAACCGTCCGGCAACGTGACCCTGAGCGAGAAGGACAAGAGCTTTATGCAAAAAGCAGCACGGGGGCGGCCAGCAGGAAGTCGAAAATGGAAAGATGGCCGAGAAACAGGGACAAAGCGGGGACGTGAAAAGGATCGGCGCGCGCATGGTGGCCGACCACACCAAGGCCAACAAAGAACTGACCCAACTAGCAAGCCAAAAAGGCCTCCGTTTTGACACCCGGGGTGTCAAGGCGCAAAACCCCGGAAATGCGGGCTTCGACAGGCAATATTTGAAGCTGCTCGAGGTGGACCACAAGAATGACATTGCTGAGTTCCAACAAGAAGCAAAGAGCGGGGATGATCGCGATGTGAAATCGTGGGCCTCGAAAACGCTCCCAATGCTCAAGGAACACCTTGCGACGGTTCAAGACGCGGAGAAAAGAATCAAGTAATCAGATACCTTGTGTTTCAAGCGCGACACGTTTGATAGGCGTGCCGCGTTGTTTTGGAAAAAACGCGCCAATTTTGGCGTTCACGTCGAGCGAAAGAGTTTATCGCCAATTGTCGATCTGCTGGGGCGTTTTTCCGGTAAGAATTAGCTTTGCTGATGAGCCGAATACCACCGTCGAGACCGCGGAAAAGTTTTTGCGCGAAAACAGATTGTGTTGAGATTGCGTCGAATCCAGGGTTTGAGCGCTTGCTCACGTAGCGGGTTTCGACAAACCGTGAGAAGCCCAATTACCCCAGCGCCGACGCCGTCGGTCGTATTACCCTGAAGCAATGCGTCCCAGTGAAGCTCAAAGATTCCCAAGGCCCAGCCAGAGGGATACTTAACGATGTTGAATAATTGGCTCCTCAATTCTGTCTAAGCTCTTAACGGAAAATTGAGGGAAAACTATGAAACGAATTCTATATTCAACATGCATTGGAAGTCTCGCGCTGGCGCTCACAGCGTGGGGTCAGCAAATCAACGACACAAGGCCTGACAGAGCGAAGGCGCATCGAACACCAAATGTTCGGGCGACAAGGTCTGGGAACACCAGTGCGATGACGGGCGGGCATCGTTACACTTCGACCGCGCCGTTTCGGCAGCGGACTTACATGACGCCGCGCACTAATTCAAACGCGGTGGTCAACCAAGACGCCCGGATGCGCGCGTTTCGCGAGCGAAACTTGTCGAGCAATCAAGAGCTTCGCGCGCGGAGCAACGTTGTCGTCGATCGCGACCGAAATTTCGCGATCAATCGGACAAGAAACTTCGACGTTAATCGTCGAGGCAATGTGGCGATTAATAATAACTTCCGCAGTGGCGCGTTTCGCAGCCAACAGTATGCGGCCTTCCGCGATTACCACAGACAATGGCACGATCGTGGTTGGTGGAGGAGCCATTACGATAGGATCGTCTTCGTGAACGGCGGCTGGTATTACTGGAATACGGGCTACTGGTACCCGGCATGGGGTTATGACTCCTATGCTTATTATCCGTACGATGGCCCAATCTACGCCTACAATGGATTGGCTCCCGACCAAGTAATCGCCGATGTTCAGTCACAGCTGCAGCGCGACGGTTATTACGAGGGACCGATCGATGGGATACTTGGACCGATGACCCGAGAGGCCATTGCAGCCTTCCAGGCCGACAACGGATTGGCGGTCACATCGGCAATCGATGAGCCGACGCTTTCCACGCTGGGCATATCGTAACGTATCGGAGCCATTTGGAGAGCCGCGTGATGTGTTCCATCATGCGGCTCTTTTTTCCAAGAAACAAAACCTAATTATGCCAAAGACCCCGTGCTACCCTTGCGGTTTCGGTGGGTCGCCCGGCTTTGCGGCTTCGCCCGGTTTTGGTGGCGTCGGCCCAGCTCCCGAAATACAGGCGGTTCATTAGTCTGACGAAAAGCTGACAGCGTTTCTCGAGCTTGAGAGTCAGATCCCGGACAGAATCCGCTCTCGTTTTTGGCCCTTTTTGGCAACCGCGCGACTGTCTGTATCCGATTACTTATTTAGAGGGAGACGTGCATTCTAAAGCGTCCAGGGAATAAAGGGCGCGCCGATCTTCACGCGGTCCATCGAAGCTGCAGCTACCAGCCGAAGTTCCTAATTTTCGCCGAAGTACAGGTGGTTCACTCGCCCAAATCATCGCATCCTGCAATAACCGTCTAGCCGCTTGATCGTCAAAAAAGTGGTCAGGTGTAGAAGCGCATCCACGACACCAAAGCCGTGGTCCATCACATCGTCGCGGCAGTTGCGATTTGCGTTGGCGAGGCCGTTCCGATACCCTCAGGCGCATGGCGAAAACCGGTCTTGGCAAAGGTCTTGGCGCGCTCATCGGCACTCCCGCGTCCGCTTCACGCCCTGATGTCGTCGAGCCGGGCGAAAGAGTTCACCAGGTCAGTCTGGTAAGCATCGTCCCGAGCGCGCTCCAGCCGCGCAAAGATTTTGGACGCGAGGCGTTACAGGAACTAATCGATTCAATTCGGCAACATGGCATCATTCAACCTCTCATCGTCCGGCAGGTTGGGGCGCGATTTGAGCTGATCGCGGGCGAGCGTCGGTGGCGCGCGGCTCAGGAACTTGGGCTAATGGAGGTGCCGGTGATCATTCGAAGCGCGAGTGATCTTGAAGTCCTCGAGCTTTCATTGATCGAAAACTTGCAACGGGCCGATCTGAACCCGATCGAAGAGGCGCAAGGCTACGCCAGGTTAGCCAACGAATTTGGAATGCGACAGGAGGACATCGCGCTAAAAGTTGGGCGTAGTCGCGCGGCGGTAGCCAACGCGATGCGTCTCTTGGATCTGCATCCGCAGGCGCAAATCTGGCTGGCGCAGGATTTACTTTCGGTCGGTCACGCAAAGGTTTTGCTCGCATTGAAAGCGCCGGAGGAACAACTCTTGGCCGCGGAAACCGTGTTACGTCGCAACGCCACAGTTCGTTCCACGGAACGGCTTGTGGCGCGGCTACTCGGAATTGGCCGTTCCCGGCGGAGGCAGCGCGTTGCTGAGCAAACCGCTAGCTCTGCGGCAATCGAGGATTTACAAAACCGACTACAGGAGCATCTCGCCACACACGTGACGGTTCAACACGGCGAGAAACGTGGACGGATCGAGATCGAATATTACGGAAATGATGATCTCCAGCGGATCGTGAACGCATTAGGATTGCCGCCGAGCGCGAGCTGAATCGACCAGTCGCGCAGCTGAAACGCAGGATGCGGAGCGCATTTTCTTTCCTCAAGCAATTGAATCTGTTTTTTAGTGTCTCTTTGGTCTTCGCCTTCGTTTCAACTCTTCCTGCCCAGTCGCCGCAGCCCTCGCAAACCAAGCTTTGGGAAGAGTTCTCTGGTGAGAAAGCTCTGGCTCACGTCCAGCGGCTCGTTGACTTCGGTCCGCGTCCGCCCGGATCGGATGCGCTCGAAAAATCCAGGGATTACGTCGACAATCAACTCCGGCTCGCGGGTTGGCAGGTAACCCGCCAGGCATTTACAGATGACACACCGCGAGGAAAGGTCCGGTTCGTGAATCTCATTGGGCGCTGCCCCGCGCAAGCGAAGACCGCACCCTCTTTTTTGTTATGCTCCCACTACGATACCAAAACGTTCGACGCCATCCGTTTTGTCGGGGCGAACGACAGTGGTTCGAGCACCGGCTTGTTGTTGGAATTGGCGCGCGTGCTTGGACAGCACCCAAATCTCGCCGCCAAGATCGAGCTGGTGTTCTTCGACGGCGAGGAGGCGTACGAAAAGTTCTCCGAAACCGACGGTCTGTATGGAAGCCGCTACTTTGCCAAGCAGCTTGGACGCGGCGGGCCTAAACAATTTCGCGGCGGTCTCTTGTTCGACATGGTGGGTGATCGTTCTCTCGACGTTACTTTGCCGGCGGATTCGCCGGCGGGAATGGTGCGAGATATTTTTGCCTCCGCCGAGGCGTTGAAATTGCGAAGTTACTTCACCTATTTAGATCGCGAGCTTATTGACGATCACACGCCGCTGAATGCGATCGGGATTCCAACGCTCGATGTGATCGATTTTGATTTCGCCTGGTGGCACACGGCTGATGACACAATCGACAAACTGAGCGCGCAAAGTCTGCAGATCGTTGGTTCGGTGGCCTTGTACTACTTAGCTGAATCTGCGCTAGCCAATACAGCTCAGAAGTAGTGCGCCCTGTTGTCATTCCGACCGAAGTGGAGGAATCTCTTACTGTTAAAAGAGGAGCAGTGAGAGATGTCTCGACTCCGCTCGACATGACAAGAAGCTGGAAGTCAAAGTGAAACGCAGGTTGTTAGTTTCAGTGTCACTTGCGGGAGCTTGCGCTGCTGGAGTTGTCTGTGGTGAATTGCTCCTTCGTTTATCTGTTTTTCGAAACGCGACTGGAATTCTCTTCAAGCGCGGCCATCTGCTTGCGCAGGGCCAGGGAATTTATGAAGCAGACTTGCGGCGCGCTCTCGCCGAATGGCAATACGCAAACGGCCTCGATGAGAAAAACCGACAGGAAGAAGATGCGGGGAGCATTAAAAAAGTTACAACGTTACAAGAAGATGAGCAGCAGGTCCTGACGCGCTTGATTTCGAATTCAGCGGCCCAATATCTCGCAGCGGATGGAAAAATCTCCAAAGTTGAGGTCGACAGCGAGCTAAAGTTGCTGCGCGAGCAATTTCGTGATGAAAAAACCTGGAGAGCCGCCTTACAGGCGAGTGGTTTCAGTGTCAGATCGCTTCGATGGACCATAGTGGACGATCTGCGCGCGCGAGATTGGATTGAGCGGCAGATGATATCACAGAGCGACGCCACGGAGGATGAATGCCGAAACTTTTACGAAACGCACCCGCAAAACTTCATGCAACGCGCGCGGTTTCGCGC
>CATPAV010000194.1 GCA_955652245.1 uncultured Candidatus Udaeobacter sp.
ATCTTACCGAGACGGCTGGCACGTTGACGTCTGCGGCCGACCTTCTAAAGAAACACGGCGCCCTGAAGATTTATGCCGGGGTTTCCCACGCAGTTCTTGTCGATCTTGCGATCCAGCGTTTGCAAAAATCGAAAATCACGGAATTAGTAACAACGAATAGCACTCCGGTGCGCACCGTGGAAGGGTTTAAAATCACGGTGCTATGCGTCTCCGAGCTTCTCGGGGAGGGCATAAAGCGGATTCACAAGGACGAGTCCGTCTCGTCGCTGTTCAACATCGAAAACGAAACAAATGGCAAAACAGGTTAAGCTGAGAGTGGAACCGCGCATGAGCGTAGGACGTTCTGCCGTGCGCAAACTGAAAGCACGCGGAGTGATTCCGGCGATCATTTATGGTGGCAAGGATAAACCGCAGCCATTGCAGGTCTCTGCTCGAGACATTAATGCAATGATGAGTCACGCTTCCGGAGAAAACGTTCTGGTTGAGCTCGAGATCGCCGGCGAAAAATCGAATCGCGCGGCGCTTGTCCAGGAAGTGCAACACTCGCCAGTGAGTGGCGACATTCTCCACATCGATTTTCACGCCATCTCAATGGACGAGACGATTCTGGCTGAGGTCCCGCTCGAGGCAACTGGCATTCCTAATGGCGTCAAAAACTTTGGCGGATTGCTTGAACAGAGTTTGCGCGCGCTGACAATTGAATGTCTCCCACGCGATCTGCCGGATCGGATGACCGTCGATGTCTCGCAGTTGAACATCGGCGACTCCATTCACGTGCGCCAGATCCAACTGCCATCTGGAGTCACCAGCAAGGTGCCACCCGATCTTACGGCATTTTCGGTTCTTGCTCCAACAGTTGAAGAAGAACCGGTCGTCGCTGAGGCCGCCGAGGCTGCGGCAGCGGGACCGGAAGTTATCACCGAGAAAAGGCCAGAGGGCGAAGCTGCTGCGCCGGCTGCGAAGGAAAAAGCTCCGAAGGAAAAGGAGCAAAAGAAGTAGCTTTGATTGCCGATTGCGGATTGCCGATTGCGGATTGAGCGGATGTGGAAGAGAAAGCTCCACAGATTCGCCTGATTGCCGGTCTTGGAAATCCCGGCCCGGAGTACGCGGCCACGCGTCACAACATCGGCTTCATGGTCGTCGATCAGCTTGCCACGCAGATTGGATCAGCGTGGGAAAAATCCACCAAGTGGCGCGCGCTTTCAGCGAAATGCGGGGAAGCGTTTCTCGTAAAACCGATGGCGTACATGAACCGGAGTGGTGAGCCACTTGTGACGATCGCCCAGTTCTATAAAATCGAACCGCACGAGGTTCTCATTGTACTCGATGATCTCGCTTTGCCGCTCGGCCGCGTGCGATTGCGGGCCAGTGGTGGTGCGGGAGGACACAACGGTCTTGAATCGGTCATCCTGCAATTCGGCACCGAAGACATTCCGCGGTTGCGCATTGGGATCGGCGCCGCGCCACGGGAGGGCGCGGTTGACCATGTTTTGAGCCGGTTCTTCGAGGAAGAAAGGCCGCTTGTTAGCTCGACTATCGATCGCGCCGCGGACGCGGTGAAATGCGTAATTGACAACGGACTTGTTTCCGCGATGAACACCTTCAACAAAACTGAAGAACAATGAAGAACCGTTACGAGGCTTTGCTCGTGCTCAACACACAAGGCAGGGAAGACACCGTCAAAGATATTGTCGATCGACTAGAATCAGAATTTCAAAAAGAAGGCGCCGACATCGAGCAGGTGCAAAAAATGGACAAGCGCCATTTTTCCTATGTGGCCGGGCCGCTCGATTCGGGATTTTACGTGAACTTCGTCTTTCGCGCCGAGCCGCAGCTGATCACGAAGTTGCGTTCCAAATTTAAACTTGATCCGGAAGTTTATCGTCAAAATTACCAACGCCTCGCGGAAAAAAGGGCGAAGCCGCCGAAAAAGTTGGCTCAGGCGAAATAGTTTAGTTATAACTGTGCATGGCCAGCTTCAACAAAGTCATATTGCTCGGAAATCTCACACGCGATCCGGAGGTGCGTTACACGCCGAAAGGAAGCGCCGTATGCGATCTCGGCGTCGCAGTTAATCGCGTTTACACGACCGACGCCGGGGAGAAGCGCGAAGAAGTTACCTATGTCGATGTTGTCCTTTGGTCGCGCCTGGCTGAGATCGCCGGTGAATATTTGAAAAAGGGCCGCCCGATTTTCATCGAAGGGCGGCTCCAGCTTGACACGTGGGACGATAAACAGAGCGGTCAAAAACGGAGCAAGCTGCGCGTTATCGGCGAAACGATGCAGTTGCTTGGCAGCCGGCCCGGCGGCGGCACCGCTCCGGCAGAAGCCGGCGACGAAGGTCGACAAGCGCCTTCTGGCGGCAAGCCGAGCGCGCCACCCGCCAAATCTGCTGCGCCGGCCGAGCCAGACGACGACGAAATTCCGTTTTGATCAGCAATGCGAACGGTAGGGGCGGACCGCCGGGCCGTCCGACTGCGCGACGCTAAGCCACTTTGACTACAGCGCGACCGGCGGTCGCGCCCTGCCACTTAAAATGACTTCCACTGAGGCTTGTATCGCACTGAACATGCTGCCGACCGTCGGGCCGGTGCGACTACGCAAACTGCTGGAAGTTTTTGGAACCCCAGAGCGGGTGTTGACCGCAAAACGACGCGAGCTTCGCGCCGTGGAAGGAATCGGCGGTGAAGTGGCCGACCAAATTGCAGCCTGGGAATCAACTGTCGATCTTCCAGCCGAGCTTAGTCGCATCCGCGATTTCGGCGCGACTATCATCATACAGGAATTGCCGTCATATCCTCGGTCGCTCCGGGAAATTCACGCCCCGCCAATCGTGCTTTACGTCTGGGGTGAACTTCAGGAGCGCGATAATCACGCCATCGGGATCATCGGCGCCCGACGGACGACGCACTATGGAACCGAATCGGCGAAGAAGCTTGCGTATCAAATCGCGTACGCCGGTTTGACAGTGATCAGCGGTTTGGCGCGCGGCATCGACACGGCCGCGCATCAGGGCGCGCTCGCAGCGAAAGGTCGAACCATTGCCGTTATCGGCGCTGGACTGCGCGAAATTTATCCGCCTGAGAACCGAGGGCTCGCTGAAAAGATCATGTCCGGCAATGGCGCGGTCGTGTCGGAGTTCTCGATGGAGATTAAACCCGACCGACAAACATTTCCGATGCGGAATCGGATCATCAGCGGCTGGAGTCACGGCGTTCTTGTTGTCGAAGCGGGTTTGAACAGCGGCGCGCTGATTACTGCGTCGCAAGCGATCGAGCAAGGCCGCTCCGTTTATGCTGTTCCTGGGCACATTAACGCGCCGAGTGCGATGGGATCTAATCGTCTGATTCAGCAAGGGGCCAAGCTCGTAATGAGTGCGAGCGACATTCTCGAGGACTTGCAAATTCTTCTTCCCGAGACAAAGCCATCGCCGGAAGCCGCAGTGCGCTCCCTGCCAGTGCTCTCCGAAGATGAGCGTCGCGTTTATGATGCGATCGATTCGTCCGAAACGGCGATCGATCAGATTGCTGCCACATGCGATTTGCCAAGCGCAATTGTCTCCTCTACTCTCCTCCGTCTTGAACTGAAGCGGCTCGTAAAGCAGTTGCCCGGGAAATATTTTGTAAAACTGGGTTAGGGTCGCCCGCGTCTTTCTTTTGCCGATTGCAATTATCGCGAAGCTAAGCTTCGGTTCCTGCTCTAAATGTCCAAATCCCTTGTCATTGCCGAGAAGCCTAGTGTCGCAAGCGATCTGGCTCGCGCGCTCGGCGGTTTCAAAAAACACGATGACCATTTCGAAAATGATCGCTGCATCATCTCGTCGGCGATCGGCCATCTGGTCGAACTTGCTTTGCCGAGCGAATTAGATGTGAAGCGGGGAAAATGGACCTTCGCGAATCTGCCGATCATCCCCGAAGAGTTTGAGCTAAAGCCGATCGAAAAGACGAAGGCACGCTTTAACGCGCTGAAACGACTGATTCAGCGGAAAGATGTCGATCTTTTAATTAACGCCTGCGACGCCGGGCGCGAAGGCGAGCTCATCTTCCGTTATCTCGTGAAGCTAAGCGGCAGCAAAAAACCAATCAGACGTCTTTGGCTACAATCGATGACCACCGAATCGATCCGCGCCGCCTTTGAGCATTTGCGCTCGAATGAGGCAATGATTCCGCTCGCGAAGGCAGCGGTCTGCCGGTCCGAAAGCGACTGGCTGGTTGGAATCAATGGCACGCGCGCCATGACCGCTTTCAACAATAAGACGGGCGGTTTTCAGCTGACGCCAGTCGGCCGTGTGCAAACCCCAACACTCGCGATTCTGGCCGCGCGCGA
>CATPAV010000195.1 GCA_955652245.1 uncultured Candidatus Udaeobacter sp.
CAACGACGCGGTCATCGTAAATGTTTTACCAGCACACGTGCAAATTGACCAAATCACCTGCACGCATCGACCCAACGCCGATTCGGCTGGTCATGGCTCTTTCCGCCTTACGCCTGGCATTTCACCGCACGTGCATTGGAGCACACCGACGCGATCTTTTTTTATGGAACGGTTCTGCGGGAGTATTGCCAGAAAGACAACGCTCTCGGTTTCGAGTTGTTCAAACGGATGAGCGCAGTGATGCTGCGAAGATTGAAGGCCGCGCGCCAGAAATTATTAAACGTTCACCAAACCCGATAAATCACGAGATTCCCTCGCGCGAATCACGCTATTCGAGCCTAACTGCTGTAGACTTATGATCCTTAATTCAGGCGAATACGTTCACATTATTCATCGCCAGCTTTTTCCAGGAGACGCCCAGCGTCATTTCGCGGGTACGGTGGAAAGTCATGAGGGGTCGCTAGTCCGGGTGAAAGGCTACCTTTTCGCAATGGATTCGACGCACAGTCAATTTGTTAGACGAGAACAGCTACGCACGCGGGTACTTTCTCTAAACGATGCGGTGATCGTGAATATCCTTCCCGGACACGTGAAGATTGACCAAATCACCTACACGCATCGACCTAATGGCGACATTCATGTCACCGATGGGACCAATTGGCATTTCGATATCACGCATTTGTGACTTCGGGTTTGGTTTGGGCGATCCAATCAAGCGATGAGCTGACGGCTACTAGACGCGGACGGGTTGCATAATTTCCCAAGACGAAGACTGCGTGCTCGGAACCAATCTCCTCGACTTCAGCTCGCAATGCGGCTGCGATGTCGCAGGTTGCTTCTTCCATAATGATCGTGACCCGCTCTTCCGGCGTTAGCTGAAGGCAAACGCCTACGGCATTGTGCGCGTCCGGAATCAGCTCCGGATCGACGTCGACGTTAGCGGTGGCGAAGTCGGTCCGGCATTGAAAGCGTTCAGAATTACGCGCGAATCAGGCGCGGGCAAACTGGCCTTAATTTAAAGCAGAGCAACGGTGGAATCGAACAATCTCGCATTTTCAACCCGGACGCAGCCATCAGCCGCCCTGCTTTCGAACAATGTATGCTCGGTCGGAACAAGTGCACTTCAGGAAGTGATGAACGCGTTACATAAACAACTCGCGATCCCCTATCCCATTTGTCGCCGATTAGTAATTGTATTTATGCTTGCCCTTGGCATTTTCGCACCTTGCACCGGCGTCGCCATCGCTGAGCAACAACAACGCCCGGCGTCGTTTCAAGTGGCGCGTAATGATTCCGCCGCAGCGCATTCGTTGGCGAACAAAATCGCGGCGCTTTCGCCAAAAGTGGATCGGGAGGAAGCAAACCTGCTGGCACAGTGCGCTTATGTCACTGTCAGCCAACTGAGACGGCAATACCGCATGTTCGGCACGCCGATTTTTAATAATTTTCTTATTTATCATGACATCAGGAAACGTGGCTACTGTTTCCAATGGGCAGAGGATCTGCTCGTCGCGCTCGATACACTGAAACTCGACAGTCTCGAACTCCACTGGGGAGAATCAAACGCCGGGAATTGGCGCGAGAACAACTGCATTGTTGTCACTGCCAAGGGGCAGCCATTTAATCGTGGGATCATCCTGGATTGCTGGCGGCATTTCGGACATCTGCGTTGGAACGCAGTAACCGCCGATGAAGATCCATACGTCGAAAACAGGGCGTACGTCCACTTCGTCCACGCCAAATCAGCAGCCGCCGCGAATCGTCATGTCGCGTTGCAGACAAAGATCGACCGGTCAAGCAAAGCTACGGACTGATTTCAGCAAAACACCTTGATGTCGCCAAGAGGCAATCAGGCGGCATGTTTGGCCTCGACATCCAATCCTTCATAGGTTTCCGCGACAATCTGATCGACCACGGTTTTCATATCGTGGGTGTGCTGCCAGACGGCTAATTGTCGATCCGCGCCGGTGCCTTCACGCATGATGCGTTCGACGTGCGCCATTTCATTTTTACTGCCGAGCTCTTCAACTTCGGTTGAGACGAACTCGAGCAGTTCGTTTAACAGACTACGTGTGTCGACTTCTGTTTCGCGGCCGAAATCGACTAGTTTCCCATCAATGCCGTAACGCGACGCCCGCCAGCGGTTTTCATCGAGGAGTCGTCGTCGATAAATGCGGAAGCTCATGTTTTGCCGTTGGAGTTTGTACAGTTTCGCGATCACTGCCTGAATCAAAGCGGCGATGGCGAGCGTGTCGTCCACGCGAGATTGCGCATCGCAAACCCGCACCTCCAAAGTGTCGAAAAAAGGATGTAATCGGATGTCCCACCAGATTTTTTTTGCGTTGTCAACGCAACGGGTTTTCACGAGCAGTTTGCAGTAGTCTTCGTACTCGGAAAGGCTCTCAAACGCGTCTGGAATACCGGTGCGCGGAAAACGCTCGAACACTTTGAGTCGATAACCTTTCAAGCCCGTGTCCTGGCCGACCCAGAACGGCGAGTTGACCGAGAGCGCGTAAATGTGCGGCAGAAAATAGCGTGCCTGGTTCATAACGTGGATGGCCGCTTCGCGATCGGCAATTCCGACGTGCACGTGCAATCCAAAGATGAGATTGGCGCGCGCGAGCTGCTGCATGTCCTTGACGATTTCCTGATAGCGCTCGCCTTGAGTGATGAGTTGATCGCGCCAATGGGAAAAAGGATGTGTGCCCGCAGAAGCGATCTTTAATCCGGCCCGGCCCGCAAGTTCCGCGAGTCTACTGCGCAATTGAATAACGTGGGCACGCGCATCAACAACCGACTCGCAAATTTCGGTGCCGAGCTCTACCACCGACTGGTGCATCTCAGGCTTGATCTGCTCTTTGAGCATAACCTTTCCGCCCTCCAGAATTTCCTGAATATGCGACCGGAGTTCGCGCGTCTCCGGGTCAATAATCGCGAATTCCTCCTCGATACCGAGAGTAAATGTGTGCTCCTTCATTTAGTCAGGTAGGGACGGACCTCCGAGCTGTCCGCAAAATCTTCCGTCGCGTGCCTGCAAAAGACAAATTCATCGGCGCGCTTTAACTGTCAGTCTTAGCCGAGGTCGTTCAACGAGCGCTTCATCACGGCTGCCCGCATAAATTTGCCCCAGCTTAAATTGTCGCGACCGGGTATGTGTTCGCGCGCTTTGCGGATCGCCATTTCAGAAACGGCTTCGACGACCCACTCGAAGTTTGTCTGACCTACGTTCGCCGCTTCTGCATCGGGCGCAGGATTGCAAAAGTCAATCGCGACAGGCACGCCGTCGCGGATTGCAAATTCAACTGTATTTAGATCATAGCCAAGATACTCATTTAGTGTCAGCACGCCCTCCTCGACCATTTGCAGAATTTCATTCGGCGTCTTCCATTCGGTTTGATAGCGCAGATGATACGGATGGCGCGGCTCGTACGGCATGATGCGAACGTGCCGTTGATCAATTGAGTAGCAGCGGAAATATATGTCGAATTTCACTTCCTCCTGCAACATCATCACGAGTTGGCCAGTCTCGCTGTAAGCTCGGAAGAATTCCTCACGGTTGTGCAAACGATAGACGTTCTTCCAGCCGCCACCTGCGAACGGTTTAAAAAACGCCGGCCAGCCGACGTAATTGAAAATTCCTTCCCAATCGAGCGGATATTTTTTATTTATTTATTATTTGTCGTTCGTGTTCTTCTGGTTCTGTTTCGACGGCAGCAATACAGTTCGCGGAACCGCGACGCCGATCTTCGTCGCAAGCGCATTATTGAAAAATTTCTCGTCAGCGCTCCACCAAAAAGGATTGTTCACGACCGCCGTGCCAGAGAGCGCGGCGTTTTTGAGCCAGGCGCGATAAAACGGCACGTCCTGCGAGATACGATCGATCACCACATCGTAACCGCATGGCTCGCCCTGGATCACCTTGTCGATCTTGACGAATTCCGCAACGATATCTTTGCCGCCCGTTTTCTGATTCACCCGCTCGACAAACGCCGGCGGAAAACTGTGCTCCTGACCAAAAAGAATTCCGACTTTTTTCATGA
>CATPAV010000196.1 GCA_955652245.1 uncultured Candidatus Udaeobacter sp.
ATTTGGACGAGTGATTGGAGGAATGGCGCTATCGCCACATCAAGCTGTTCGAACGGACGATCGGCGCGAAGAAAGGGACCGGAGGTTCGCCGGGTGTGCCGTTTCTAAAGGAATCGCTGTTCAAGCCGGTGTTTCATGATCTGTGGACGATACGGCATGAGATGTGAGCGCGGCGCGCAGCGCCGCGAAGTTAATTTGTTAAAAGAGTTACAACGTTACAGTTTGCAGCATTGTAGCGTCAAAATAGGTTGACCCGACCGAAATCAAATCAAGATCTGATTCGCCAGAGATAGGACAATGCAAACGACAGTAGCGCCTGCATTTCGCAAAACGACCGAGACTTTCACGGCCGGCGCGAAAACTTTGCCGCAACGTTACTTCATTTCGCCGGAAATTTTTGCGAAAGAAAAAGAGGTCATTTTTTCCGGTCAATGGGTGTGCGTCGGGCATCAGAGCGAGATCGCCAAAGCCGGGAATTATTTGGTCCGGGAAGTGGCTGGCGAAAGTCTAATTATTGTTCGTGATAAACGTGGAGAAATCCATGGCTTTTTTAATGTGTGCCGCCACCGTGGAACTCGGCTCTGTGAAGAAAGAAACGGACATTTCTCCGCGATCCAATGCCCGTATCACGCGTGGACATATGGCCTGGACGGCAAACTGATCGGCGCGCCGCACATGGACGACGTTCCCGGTTTTGTTAAGGGGGATTATTCACTACACGCGGTGAACCTGGCGTTATGGGAAGGATTCATCTTCGTGAACCTGGCGGACTCCCCCACTCCGCTTGAGGAAGTGTTTGCGCCGTTGGCCGGAAAATTCACTCATTGGAATTTGCCAAAGCTGCGCTCGGCGAAACGGATCGAGTATGACGTCCGAGCAAATTGGAAATTGATCTTCGAGAATTATTCGGAGTGCTATCACTGCCCGGGCGTGCACCCGATGCTCTCGAAGGTGTCGCCGTACGATTCGGCGGAGAACGATGCGTGCGAAGGGCCGTTCCTTGGCGGGTTCATGTCGATCACGAAAGGCACGGGTCTGACGATGAGCGGCAAAGCCTGCGCGTTGCCTGTGGGCGACATTAGGAGTGAAGATCACGCGCGCGTTTTCTATTATTCGATTTTTCCAAACATGTTGCTGAGCCTGCATCCGGAATATGTGATGGTGCATCAGCTCTGGCCGGAGTCGCCGGAGCGGACGTTGATCTTGTGCGATTGGTTTTTCCATCCGGAGGCGTTCGATCGCGGCGACTTTCATCCTAACGACGCAATTGATTTCTGGGACATGACCAACCAGCAGGATTGGCACGTGTGCGAGTTGAGTCAGCAAGGTATTGCCTCCCGCGCATACAAACCCGGCCCGTATTCGCCCCGGGAAAGTATCCCAGCGGCATGGGACCGGGAATATCTGCGCTACGTGCGATGAAGCGAAGAATGTAAATCGTTAAAAGGGTTACAACGTTACAAGGGGTTCAGAAGTTGTAGAGGGCGCTTGACACAAGCGCCTCTACACCAAACCAAGAAATTCGCGTGCGGTGCCAGCCAGCAGTTGCGCCTTCTCCTTGCGAGATAATTCTTTCATCGATTCGATGAGTTGGCCAGGATGCGGTTCGCCCAGTGGGAACGGATAGTCCGAGCCAAGCGCAACGCGCTGCGCGCCAAATAATTTGAGCAGCATTCTCAGCGCGTCGGCATCGTGCACGAGTGAATCCACGTAGAACCGCGCCGGGATCGTTTCTCCGCGATTGCCAGTCTGAGCAATATATTTTCTTGGGTTTGTGTTGTTTTCAGTCGCGACCAAATCCGGCCGCACATGAAACGCGCGTTCGATGCGACCAACTGTGAATGGGAACGCGCCGCCGCCGTGCGCGAAACCGACGCGGAGCTTCGGGAAGCGTTCGAACACCCCGCCGAACATCATCGAACAGATCGCCAGCGAACTTTCGGCCGGCATGCCGACGAGCCACGGGAGCCAGTATTTCGGCATGCGCTCCTTGCCAAGCATGTCCCACGGATGAACAAAGATCGCCGCCCCGAGGTGCTCGGCCGCGCTCCAAACTGGCTGGAGTGACGCGTTATCCAAATTTAACGCATCAATGCGGCCAGAATGCGGGTTTGGATCGACATGGGTGCCGATCTGCGCCCCGCGGAGGCCCAACTCACGGACGCAACGTTCCAGCTCGCCGGCCGCCAGATCCGGATCTTGCATTGGGATCGTCGCCAATCCCGCGAATCTCTTCGGATGATCGTGCACGACTTCGGCGATGTGATCGTTCAATCGGCGAGAAAGGTCGAGCGCGTCGGCTGGCTTCGCCCAATAACTGAACATGACCGGCACGGTCGAAAGCACCTGCAGCGAAATTCCGTAGCGGTCGCACTCCTCGATTCGACGCTTGGGATCCCACACATTGTCGGTGATCTCGCGAAAGACGCGGTCGCCCATCATCATCCGCGCGCAACAGGGCTGGTAATGATCAAGCCTAATGAATCCGCCGTAGCCGTACTTCTTGTCGAGGTCCGGCCAATCGCGCGGGAGAATGTGCGTGTGCAGGTCGATCTTCACAAAAATTGTACGGCGTCTGTGTCAGACACCGTCCATTGAAAACCGGCGTTTCACAGAATGGAGCCGTGGGGACGCGAGCGACATGGACGGGCAGCTCATTCGAGCGAGAGAGCGGGAGTGAACGAGTCAAACGCCCTACAATTGTTCTTCGCCACTAGAACGGCTTTGTCGGTTCGGGCTGCGGGACCTTCGTCCCGCACTTCTTGCACGTTCGCCGCGCGTCGTCGTTCCAAAAGTCGAGCATGGCCTGACTGAAATGCTGGACGATGTCGCCGCAGTCGAAATCGATGTCTTCAACGAGCGCGCCACACTTGTCGCAATAGAAAATCACATGTTCATGCTCGCCCGGCGGACGACGCCGCTCGACTACCACGCCCAGCGTGTCGGGCGGACGCACTGGCGCGTGCGGAACATTCGGCGGAATGAAAAACGTTTCGCCCTCGCGCACGAGATGATCGACGATGCGGTCGGCTTCACGGATGCGCACTTTGATGTCGCCCTTCAGCTGGTAGAAATACTCTTCCGAATCGACGAGATGAAAATCGTTTCGCGCATTTGGGCCTTTAATGACCATCACGAAAAAATCGCGGCCGTCGTAGAGATAGCGGTTGCTCACGGGCGGCTTGAACAGGTCGCGATTTTCTTCGATCCACTTGTTCAGATTAATCGGCGGCTGCACCGCAGGCATGGTGCGGCTCTCCGGCGATTGTGGCTTATGATCAGTAGCTGTAGTGATGAAGCGAGCCTATTTCCTTCTGCATGAAGCGTCAAACGAGTCGAGCGTATGATTTGTCACGGAACGGCCAAGACGACGCTCAGGATCGACATTTATAGTTGATGATTTCCTCAACACACAATACGATCCGCCGCTCTGTGAAATTTCGACGCTTGATCAAAATTTTAAGCGGTGCGGCAATTATCATTCTTTGCTCGGGCTGCGAAGAGATTCCGCCCTATGCCCAACAGCTGTTCACTGCTGGCTATCCGCCAGGTGCTCCGCCGGGTTACTGGAATGACGAGGGCGTCTCCGGCTCACCCAAGATCGTTGTCCATATCGGCGAACAGAAGGCTTACTTTTACAAAGGTAAACATCTGGTCGGGGAAGCGACCGTCTCCACCGGCAAACCCGGGTTCTCCACCCCTCCGGGCCACTATCACATTGTTACCA
>CATPAV010000197.1 GCA_955652245.1 uncultured Candidatus Udaeobacter sp.
AATCTGGGGAGCGCATGCGCCTCGCGTGCTCTTTTCAGCGCCTCGCTAAAAAGCTTTTAATTATTTCGATTTCAAGGAGGCCTCCGGCGAGGCCGCCGAGACGACACGCGAGGGCGCGTGCGCTCCCGAAAATTCCTCGTCAGCGAGCGATTACGAATTTATAAATTAGCCCAAGCAATCCGCTGCCCAGAATAACAGGGACGATGTTCCATTTCCAACGGAGCATCCCGACGAATGCGATTGCGCAAACCACGACTCCAAACCAGTCGACGTTTCCGCCAGGCGGAAAGATGACGTGAACTCCGAACCAGACGGCGAGATTCAAAATCACGCCCACGACGGCGGCGGTGACAGTTGAAAGCGCGGCGGTCAATTGTTTGGCGCCGCGCAACTTCTCGATGTAGGGCGCGCCAAGGAAAACCCAGAGGAAACAAGGAACAAATGTTGTCCAGGTGGTGATGAGCGCCCCGAGCGTTGCGGCGAGAAGCGGGGGCAGGTTACCAGGATGATTCCAACCGCCGAGAAATCCAACGAATTGCAAGACCATGATGAGCGGACCGGGCGTCGTTTCGGCAAGGCCGAGTCCATCGAGCATCTGATCGGCATGGAGCCATTGATAATGTTCGACCGCCAGCTGAGAGACATAGGGCAGCACGGCATAAGCGCCGCCGAATGTCACCAGGGCGGCTTTGCTGAAAAATAATCCCTCGCGAAAAATGGTATGTTGAGTTCCAAGAAAGATCCCCGCGAGCGCAAGCGGCAAGCACCAGAGAAAGATCCATGTCGCGGAGATCTGGAAGACGCGAACGAATGAAGATCGCAGAGCCGGAGACGGGCAGACGTCTTCGACGGATGATGTCGATCTTGCATCATGATCGAGCGAACCGAGAAAGAATTGCGGCAGAATCTTCCCACCAATGAGCCCTATGATCCCAGCGCCGATGATGATCAATGGAAATGGCACGCGGAAAAAATAGATCGCCACGAACGCCGCCATGGCGATTGCCCACATGACAGCGTTCTTGAGTGCTTTGCTGCCGATGCGAATCACGGCCGCGGCGACAATCGCGAGCACGGCCGGTTTCAGTCCGTAAAAGATCGCGGCAATGGACGGAATGTGACCGTAGGCGACATAAATGTAACTCAGTGCCCAGAGAATGAAGATTGATGGGATGACAAAGAGGGCGCCGGCAACGATGCCGCCCCGCGTCTTGTGCAAAAGCCAGCCGATATAAATGGCGAGTTGCTGAGCTTCCGGCCCGGGCAGGAGCATGCAAAAATTCAGCGCGTGGAGAAAATGCGTTTCGCTGATCCACTTTTTCTTCTCAACCACTTCCGCGTGCATCATTGCAATCTGTCCGCTCGGTCCGCCAAAGGAGATGAAGCCGAGCTTGAGCCAAAAGCGGAAGGCTTCGCGAAACGTTGGATGACTTGTTTGGTGTCCACTTTCCGCGACTGCAAGTTGTGCCGAGGCCTTATTCATCGCTTTTGCAAAAATGCGTAGAGGGCGTCGAAGCACTCAAAACCTCGACGTAGAATTTCATCGTCAGGTAGACCCTCTTTTGCCCAACCCTTGAGCACGCGATCGATTCCCACACATTCGACGCGCTGAAATCTCGCGTCGTCCAAATCGGCGTCATGAATCATTTCACCGATCTTCGCGACGGCTTTATCTGAGATGGCAAAACGCTTGGTGAGCGTCTCAAACGTGCAGCAATTGCCGTGATGCGAAAATTCCGCGTCCAACATGTCGAATGGGATTGCGTCTGGAACACTTTGGGCGCTTGGGGCGAAGACGAACGTTGCTTTTGGATCAATGAATTTTGAGATCAACCATGCGGATCCGACTCGGTCGATCTCTGGTCGAGGACGAGTTAGCCAGGTTTTCTCGCGATATTGCTTCGCGTCTAGGGTTCGGAGTCTTAGTAAGCGCCTCGGCCCCTCGGCGCGACGAAGCAACATCGCGACTTCATGCCCGCGCGCGCTATCGAAGAAGTCGATCTGTCGAAGCTCGCGGAACTGTTTAGTCAGTCGCTCGAGCTCGGCGGCTGCGACGTTCGCGTCCGACTTTCTCCGCCGCGCAATGAACGTTTGCAGTGATTTTTTTAGATCGACATATTCTCTGTCGCGTGCCGTGTTGAAAAGAGAGACAACTTTTTCTCTCGTCAGACCTTCAATTTCCTGCGCGCGAACCAGGGTCGAATCGCCGCCGTAATCGCGAATCTGCTTCGCGAGCCATTGGAATTGTTCGTACTGGGCCGGTTCATCCGGCAGTAGGTAAGTCGAGGTCTTGATCTGCACCGCGCCCATTTTTTTCAATCGGCGCCAGACAGCGACGCGCTCCGTGTTGCGATTTGTCGGCAGACTGAAGAGAAGCAGGAGCCACGAGGTCGCCTTCATCACATCGCACGCTGTGTAATGAAATACGTATTGCAAATAGTATTTGCGCTTACATCCAAGCCACGTTTCGTATGCGAAAGAAAAACAAATATGAAAACAATCATCAAATCATCTGTTTTCGCAGTGGGGGTGGCGCTCTGTATGCCATTAGCACTTGCGAAGGAAAAAGAGCACGAAGAACAAACCATCAGCCAGTCTGATGTTCCGGCTGCGGTGCAACAAGCTGCGGAGAGCCAGGCCAAAGGCGGCAAAATTGTCCGCTGGGAGAAAGAAGGCAACAACTTCGAAGCCGTCATCGACAAAAACGGCAAACAGGTCGGTGTCGAAATGGACGCGAATGGCAAAGTCCTAAGCAAACACAACGAGAGCAAGGAGCACAAAGAAAAGGGCGAGAAATACTAATTGAAACGCGAGGTGGATCGAGCAGTCCCTTGCTCGATGTAAGGAGTAGCGGCAAAGCCGCATTTATTAACATCGTCCGCGGAGCGGCCGATCCACCTTCGCATCACCAATGAAAAAGCTTTTTTTCGCCGTCGCGAGTTCACTCGTGATGGTTACAAGCGGATCGGCCGCGCTCGATACTACGAAGATCGATCAAATCACCGGGCTCAAGGGTAAGCTGAACGAGAAAGAAGGCGTTTATAAAGTCACCTTCCCGCGCAACGACGTGAAAGTCGTGGTCGCTGGATGGACGATGCCGCCTTTCATGGGATTGGGCGCCTGGGCAGCGTTCATTGAGACAGAAAGCGGCGCGATGGTAATGGGCGACACGGTTCTTTTTGAAGATGAAGCAAATGCAGTGATGTCAGCCGCGCTCGACAACGGACTCAGCGTGACCGCGCTGCACAACCATTTCTTCTTCGATCAGCCGAAAGTTTATTTCATGCACATCGAAGGTGAGGGCAGTGTTGATAGCTTGGCCGGGGCCGTGAGGAAAGTATACGACAAGATCAAAGAGATTCGCGCGGCGAGTCCGCAGCCAAAAGACTCTTTCAGCGCAAAGGCGCTGCCGGAGAAAAGTACAATTTCACCAGAGCCGCTCAATGCGATTTTCGGGATGACCGGCGAAACGAATAACGGAATGGTGAAATTCACAATCGGTCGGCCGGCGAAAATGCACGGCGTCAACATCGCCAAGGAGATGGGCGTGAATACGTGGGCAGCATTTGCCGGAACGGATGACAACGCCATAGTCGATGGAGATTTCGCGATAACCGAAGATGAATTGCAACCCGCGCTCAAGGCTCTCCGCGTCGCTAAAATGAACATCGTCGCGATTCACTCCCACATGACACACGAGCAACCACGGATTTTATTTTTCCATTACTGGGGAAGAGGTCCGGCCAAAGAATTGGCCCAAGCGGTCGAAGGTGCTTTGCTGGTGACAGGATTGTCCGGCGTCACTACGCCGTTGTAAGATTGAACGCGCTCTTTACCGGAAAGACGGCGATGTTTTCCTATCCAAATCGCGGATATGGCTTGCCAGCTTGGACTTTGAAGCTTGTGAAGCGTTGCACGATCGCATCGGTCTACATCCTTTGGACCGCGAATGGAATGATGGCTGCCGACCCGGTCAAGTCGCATTATGAACTCAAACACCTGCCTTTGCCTGGCACGACCGGTCCCGTCGCGCTAGACTATTTTGCTTTCGACCGCTCGACCGGCAGACTGTGGGTGCCGGCTAGCAACACCGGCAGCGTGGATGTAATCGACGAAGCAACCGACAATGTCTCGCAGGTAACTGGATTTCAAACCGGTGAGGTAGAGCTGCGCGGACGAAAAATCAGGCTCGGGCCAACGGCGGTCAGCATTGGTGATGGCGTCGTGTATATCGGGAATCGCGGCGACTCGAGCTTGTGCGTCATCGACGCTCACAGCCTTGAGCGCAGAGAATGCTTGCAGGTCGCTCCGGCTTCAGCAGGTCCTGCCGCTGCGCCCGATGGCGTCGTCTATGTAGCAGCGACGCGCGAGTTATGGATCACGACCGGCGCACCACCGCTCGGTATCGCCTCAGCAGACAAGTCTATCCAGGTGTTTGATGCTTCCGAACCCCATCATCTGAAATGGAAGATGAGAATCCCGCTAGACGGATCGGCTGAAGGTTACGCCGTCGACAATCAGCAAGGCCGATTCTACACAAACATCGAAGAGACCGGAAACACGGTGGCCATCGATGCACGGACCCACAAAGTGATCGCTAAGTGGAGCGTGGGCGGCACTGATTTGCAAGGGCTGGCGCTGGATAACGCGCGAGGCTTTCTGTTCGTGGCCTGTGGAGATCATGTTGTAAGCCTCGATCTCGGCCACGGCGGAAAAATAAACGACTCGATAACGACCGGGCCTGGTCTGGACAACATTGATTACTCGCCTGGGCGCAAGAT
>CATPAV010000198.1 GCA_955652245.1 uncultured Candidatus Udaeobacter sp.
CCGGTGAGCGCTGTCATGCGCAGCGCTTCATGATTCATCACGGGCAAAGCACCAGGCAAACCCAGGCAGACCGGACATGTATGTGTGTTCGGCTCAGCGCCGAATTCAACCGGACAGGCACAAAACATCTTCGACCGCGTCTTAAGCTGAACGTGCACTTCGAGACCGATGGTGGTGACGTACTGCATTGTAATTACTTCCGGATTGCATAATCCAAGGCCTTCTGGAGGTCGAATTTTTTGATTTGGCTGGCGAGCGCCGGATCATTCGCCGCGTCGATGATGCGCTGGTTCTGCAAAAGATCGAGAAAGCGTCCCTGCGCAATCATGTCAGAGATTTCCGGATCGTCTCGTAAAGCGACAATTTTCGGATGCTCGCTCAACTCGCGTGCCCCTGGGAATGTCAGAAATTTCTGCGCGCTTTCGGGATTGGAAAATACGTTTCCGACTTTCCCGAGCATCTCATAAGTTTTCGAGGGAACGGGGTCCGTTCGAGTGATCGCATTTCCGATAGCCCCAAGCTCGAGCGAATTCTTCAATCGCGTCAGCGATGCCGCCAGCGTCGATTCTTCTTCGGGCTCCGGTAACGAATGTCGTCGCAGTTCAAAAACATGTATGCCGGCGGCTGAAGAATTTGGTCGACCGCGGAGCTGCGCATCAGCCAGCGCGCCAATCGCGCGAACGCTCACCACGATCATCCAGAACAAAAACGCGCCAAAAAATAATCCGATAACGGCCCCGGTGATTGCATAGATCAACCGGAGCAAGCTTGCGTTCTGTTGGCCGGTGCGTCGGAAAAAAATCATTCCGAGAGAGGTGATAGACGCGTATACGGCGAGCGCGAGCACGGCGGCGCCTAAGATCGATAGTACGATATCCGGCATTTTCAAAAACGATCGCAGCAACGGAACGACCAATCGACCGCCGTAAAATGCAGCTACATACGCCGCGGCCAGGGCGGCAACGCGCACAAGTTGGCGCATCAAACCGAGTCGCCAGCCGCGCACCACCTCGAACAAGACCAAAATGACACCAAATGAAATGAAGACCGCCTGCCAAAGTGACGAACCGGCCACCGTCTGCAGTTCGGATCTCACTTTGACGAGGAGGGCAAACTAATCGCTTGCTGCCGTAACGCGTGGTCGCAAAGCACGAGTGACGCCATCGCTTCCACAATTGGCACCGCGCGCGGCAAAACACATGGATCATGGCGTCCGCGCGCTGCGAGCTTTGTTTGTTTACGTGATGCGCTAACGGTTTTCTGTTCGCGGGCGATCGTCGCAGTTGGCTTAAAGGCGACCCGAAAGTAAATCTCTTCGCCATTGCTGATTCCGCCCTGCACACCGCCGGAGTTGTTGGTTGTTGTACGAATTTTCCCACAGCGCATTTCAAATGGATCGTTGTGCTCGGAACCGCGCATGCGCGTCGCGGCAAACCCGGAACCGATCTCGAATCCTTTGGTTGCCGGCAGACTCATCATCGCCTTCGCCAGGTCCGCCTCGAGCTTATCAAAAACCGGTTCGCCGAGCCCGGCCGGAAGACTACGAACGACGCACTCAATCACGCCACCTACGGAATCTCCTTCATCGCGAATTTGTTCGATGAGCGCGACCATCTTTTTGGCTGCTGCCGCATCCGGGCAACGCACCGCATTCTTCTCCACCTCCTTCATCGTAATTCTGGAACGATTGATCTTTGCGACGATCTCGTGAATCTGTGCGACGTACGCGACGATCTCGAATTTCGGGTACAAGATCGACAATGTCTTTTTCGCGACTACGCCGGCGGTGACGCGGCCAATCGTCTCACGCGCCGACGCGCGACCGCCGCCCTGCCAGTTCCGAATTCCGTACTTTGCTTCGTAGGTAAAATCAGCGTGTGATGGGCGAAATTTTGTCGCGATCTCTGCGTAGTCCTCCGCCCGCGCGTCTTTGTTGCGCACGAGGATCGCGATTGGAGTGCCGAGGGTTCGTCCGTCGAAAACTCCGGAGAGAATTTCACAGCGGTCCTCTTCCTTTCGTTGCGTCGTAATATTGCTTTGACCGGGCCGGCGACGGTCCAGTTCACGTTGGATGTCCACATCGGAGATGTCGATCTTCGGCGGGCAGCCATCAATCACGACGCCGATGCCGCCGCCGTGCGATTCACCAAAGGTCGTGACACGAAAAAGTTGTCCAAACGTGTTGCCCATTGCGTAATACAGCCATCCTGGCTGTGAATCCAAATTGATCACAGGCTGGATGCCTGTGCTACGTCAAATCGCCTCGAAAGCGTTTTTCAGATCATCAGTCAAATCGCGCACGTCCTCGATGCCGACGGAAAGCCTAACTAGTGAGTCGGTCACACCGAGCGCATCGCGCTGCTCTTTCGGGACGGAAGCGTGGGTCATGAGCGCGGGATGGTTGATCAGGCTCTCGACGCCGCCCAAACTTTCCGCGAGCGCAAACAGTTCCGTGTTCTCCAGAAAACGCTTCGTCCCTTCGAGATCGGTTTTCAAAACGATCGTGATCATCCCGCCAAAACCGCGCATTTGCTGCCGAGCGAGATCGTGTTGCGGATGCGATTTGAGACCGGGATAACTGACCGATTTCACTTTCGGCTCCTCTTCCAGCCAGCGCGCGATCTCGAGTGCATTTGCGCAGTGCCGCTCCATGCGAAGGGCAAGCGTTTTCAAGCCTCGCAGCGCAAGGAAACTATCGAATGGTCCCGCGATGGCGCCGACGGCGTTTTGCAGAAACGCAATCTTGTCGCCAAGCTCCTTGTTTTCACCGACGACAGTAATACCCCCAACCAGGTCCGAGTGTCCATTCAAGTATTTCGTCGCTGAATGAACCGCCACGTCGAATCCCAGCTCGATGGGACGTTGAATCCAGGGGCTCGCGAAAGTGTTGTCGCATACAGAGATAATGTTGCTCTCACGAGCGGTTTTCGCGATCGCTTCGAGGTCGATCAGTTTCAAAAGCGGATTGCTCGGCGTCTCAATCCAGATCATCCGTGTGTTCGGTTTAATTTCGGCCTCGAAATCTCTTGCGTCGGTTAAGTCGACAAATGTAAAATCCAGATTGGCGGAACGGCGGCGCACGCGCTCAAAAAGACGAAACGTCCCGCCATAAACATCGTCACTCACCACGATGTGCGAGCCGCTCTCGAGCGCGTCGAGAATCGTAGCTGCGGCGGCGCACCCGGAAGCGAACGCCCAGCCGCGCGTGCCGCTTTCCAAATCAGCGATGCATTTTTCGTAGGCGAGCCGGGTGGGATTAATCGAACGCGCGTAATCGTAGCCTTTGTGTTTGCCCGGGCTTTCTTGCACATAAGTGGATGTCGCGTAGATAGGCGTCATGATCGCGCCAGTGGAGGGATCGGGTTCCTGTCCGGCGTGAATCGCGCGCGTGGCAAAGCCTTGTTGCCTTTTCATGTCGCGTAACACAGGCTTCCAGCCTGTTGAAAAGGACGCAAGCCTCCGGCTCGCGATTGGAATTGGTCACAAGCGGGACGCATGTGTTACAAATATTCGCGTGCTGGCGGCACGGACTCTTCCGGCATGTGCAGCCGCAAATAAGAGAGCAGATCGGTGCGCGTAACGAGGCCGAGGAATTTGTCGCCTTCCATGACGATTGCGACGCGGCCACGATCGAACACATCAAGCAAGTCTTTGATCTTTGCACTCGGTGAAAGCGTTTCGAGCCGGTCGGTCATCGCATTCTTCACGGAGTCATTAAAATGCCCCGGATCGCGATGCACTTTCACAAGAACATCCGATTCATCGATAATGCCAATCGGGCGGCCGCTTGCGTCGACAACTGGGAGCTGTGAGACATCCGAGTCGCGCATGCGTTTGAAAGCTGTCAATAACGTGTCGTCTGGACCGACCGAAATAACTTCACCGGCTTCGTAGCGATGCGAAATCAGGTCACTCAAATCGCCGTGTGGCCGGCGATGAATAAATCCCTGCTCCGCCATCCAGAAGTCATTGAACATTTTCGAGAGATACTTGTTTCCGGTGTCCGCCACAAAAGTCACAACGCGTTTGCGTTTCTTTTGCTGCCGGCAATAACGAAGCGCGCCCGCAACAAGGGTGCCGGTAGATGAACCACCGAGAATCCCTTCCTTCCGCAATAGTTCACGCGCTGTGGCGAAACTTTCCTCATCGTCGATTTCAAAGGCATCCGTGACGAATGACATGTCAGCTATTTCCGGAATAAAATCTTCCCCGATTCCTTCAACTGCCCAACTTCCGGACTCGACCAGTTTGCCGGTCTTGACGTATTCGTACAACACAGAGCCGGTCGGATCGGCCAGCACCATCTCGATCCCGCGCCGCGGTTTGACGCGATTAAAGAATCGGCCAAGCCCCGTCAGCGTCCCGCCTGAGCCGACGCCGACCACGATTGCATCGACATCATGGCGCATTTGTTCCCAAATTTCCGGACCGGTCGTCCGCTCATGCGCAAGCGGATTCGCCGGGTTGCCAAATTGGTTCACATAAAATCCGCCCGGAATTTCGTCAGCAAGTCGCGCGGCCACGTCTTGATAGTACTCCGAATGACCCCGGGTCACGTCCGAACGGACGATGCGCACTTCAGCCCCCAGTGCGCGCACGTGAAAGATTTTTTCCTGCGACATTTTGTCGGGAATGACAAGCACCACTCGATAGCCTTTCGCGCCCGCCACAAGCGCAAGACCAAGGCCGGTGTTGCCCGCGGTCGCTTCGATCACCGTGCCGCCAGGTTGCAATGTTCCCTCGCGCTCGGCTGCCTCGATCATGGAAAGGGCGATGCGATCCTTGATTGAGCCGGTCGGATTTTGATTTTCCAGTTTTACAAAAAGCTGACAAGGCCCGGTGTCCATCTGCGTGATCTCCACCAGCGGCGTGTCGCCAATGAGTGAAAGAATCCCGGGCGGTTTCTTTGCGGAAATTGTGGGCGCAGCTGAAACTGCTAGCATGTCGATCTTCCCCTCATTGCACAGACGGCTCACCCTTGTGCGACCACTCTGACTGGCTGTCTTCAAGAAATTGCTGGAGCACTGGAAAGTGGACTTCGCCGTAATTTAGCGCGTAACGCACGTCGCCGCCTTTGTAGATCCACGTCGTTGGAATCCACGAAAGGGCCAGACCGGCAAACTGTTTGATGTGATTTTGACCGCGCGGCCCGGGATCGGCCAAAATTGTGACGTTGGGCTGATCGACAAGGTTGAATTTTTTCAACATCGCACGGCCATCCTCGCCACCATTCCAGACGGAAACGAAATAAAAATGTACCTGAGGATTATCTCTTGCCATTTTGAGCCAGCCGCCGGTTTTCAATTCAGCCTGGCAATTCGAGCACCACGGGGCCCAAAGGTGAACCACGCTCAGGCCAGGCGACTTGATCGCCTCGAGGACCTTTTGTTCGGCCGGAGACTCTGCGTGCAGAGAAGTGAGCGCGAGAACCCCAGCAAAGATCGACAAACGTAAGATCGACATCTTCGTGTAGAATACGGGAGAAACATGGCGCACTCAAGGGGCTGGGGAGCGCACACGCCCTCGCGTGCGGGCGAGGGCGCCGAAACCAACACGCGAGGCGCGTGCGCTCCCCAGAGTTGACCCGCCAGCCGAAAATGCTTACTATGGCGTTCCGTTTCCGCGGCGGAAATTTCGGCGGTCATAGACCGCTGCTACAGTGTGCCTGAAGGAGGCTTTTAATTTATGGTGCAAATGCAGGATGTAATGTCGAAGCCGATGCCGGACTTCCGCGAAGGAAGCATCGTCAAAGGACGGATACTGGAAGTTCGTCCACGCGAAGTATTGGTGGACATCGGCTACAAGTCTGAGGGCGTGATTCCCCTCACGGAATTTGAGGACGTAGGTTCACTCGAAGTCGGCGACGAAGTGGACGTCCTCCTCGAGCGGCTGGAAAACGACGAAGGCATGGTCGTCCTCTCAAAGGAAAAGGCGGCGTATCGCCAAAATTGGAACAAAATCGCGAGCGTTTTTCACGGCGATGGCCTGATCAAAGGAAAAGTGAAATCTGTCGTCAAAGGCGGGCTGATGGTGAACATCGGTGTCGAGGCATTTTTGCCGGCATCGCAGATCGACGTCGTTCCTCCGAAAGATTTGCAGCAGTTTGTCGGCAATACTTACGATTTCAAAATCGTCAAGATCAATGACGACCGCAAAAACGTCGTGCTCAGCCGGCGTGAGCTGATCGAGCAGGAGCGGAGTGAAAAGCGACAAAAATTCATGGAAGGCGTGACAGTCGGCGACAAGGTGCAAGGCACCGTAAAAAATCTCACCGACTTCGGCGCGTTCATCGATCTGGATGGAATGGACGGCTTGCTCCACATCACGGACATGACCTGGGGCCGCCTCGGACATCCAAGTGAGCTAGTGAAAGTCGGTCAACAGTTGGAAGTCGTCGTGCTCGACATCAACAAAGAAAAAGAGCGCGTCTCGTTAGGGCTCAAGCAGACACAAAAGAATCCGTGGGACCAGATCGAGGAGCGTTTCCCGGCTGGTCAACGCGTCAAAGGCAAAATCACCAATCTTGTTCCGTACGGCGCCTTCGTGGAGATCGAGGAAGGCGTGGAAGGTCTCATTCACGTTTCCGAACTTTCGTGGACAAAACGGATCATGCGCCCATCCGACATTCTCACGGTCGGCCAGGAAGTGGAAGCGGTCGTCCTTGGCGTAAACAAGGACGAGCAGAAAATCTCCTTAGGCCTGCGTCAACTCGAGCCCAATCCGTGGGACGAGATCGAAAAGAAATTCACCATTGGCAGCACTGTGCGCGGAAAAATTCGCAACATGACTGCTTACGGTGCGTTCGTGGAACTGGACGAAGGCATCGACGGAATGATTCACGTCTCCGATCTGAGCTGGACCCGTAAGATCAATCATCCGAGCGAAGTTTTTAAGAAAGCCGACGAGATCGAAGCGGTCGTCATCGACATCGACAAAGTAAATCAGCGGATCAGCCTCGGGATCAAACAACTCACCGAAGATCCGTGGAAGAACATCGACGAGAAATACAAGATCGGCGACCTCGTGAAAGGCAAAGTCACCAAGCTCGCTAGTTTTGGCGCATTTGTGCAATTAAACGACGACATCGACGGCCTTGTCCACATCTCGCAGTTGAGCGAGGGTCACGTCGCGAAAGTGAAAGACGTGCTTAAAGTTGGCCAGGAGGTCGAAGCGCGCGTCATCAAGGTGGACAAACTTGAGCGGCGCATTGGATTGTCGATTAAAGCCGCCAACTATTCCGAAGAAGAACTGCGCAAAGAAGTCGAAACGTTCGACACGCTGAAGCCTGGCGAAGACATGGTCGGTTTGGAGAAAGCCTTCGCCGCCGCCGAGCAGGAAGATTATCGCCCCGGCGAATCCAAAAAAGAATCAAAGGAACCGAAGGAATCCAAGCGCGACCCGAGGAAGACGAAGACGTAGGCCTTACCTCTCATACAGCCACAGAGTCTGCACGATTACTGTTGTTGCTGTCGTGTTGATTCAGAACGAAGCGTTTCTAAACTTCATCCATGCCTACTTCATCCGCAGGATTACGTCTGCGCCATAGAGGATCGCGCCCGTCATCCCATTTATGTTCGCCCGACATAAGTTTCGGCTAGTGATAATCGCTTTAGCGGCTTTGCTGTGTGGGATTGCCGGCTGCGGCGGTCCTTCTCACGATATCGTCGGCAAATGGCGCATGTCGCAAGATGCAAACGCAATGGTTTGGGAATTTTCTAAAAATGGGGCTGTCCTGATCGGGAGCAATCGGGGCCGGTACATTCTCGACCGCAACCGAATTAAGATCGAGACGCCGTTCGCCAGGACTGTTTATCAGATGGAATTCTCGGGCGACCGTATGATTTTGAGAGAGCCGAACGGGCCCAAGCTTGACTTTACAAGGGTAAAATAAAGCTGCGGCTAATGTCCCGGGCTGAGGAATCGACACCGAGCACGAGTTGATTTGATCAGACGCCTTCCCGGCGATCCAATGCACGGAAAGATCGGATAACTGATCAAAAGGAAACGCGATCGAGGCGATGCCTTGGCGTGGCGAGTGTCGATGACGAGCGCACGGCTCGACCAGGCTTCCCCCTCACCGTTCAAATAATCACGCGTGCATGGGCGCAATTCATCGGCGCCAGCGCGGCACGAACAGGCTCAACTTCATCGCTGCTCGAGCGCCCACTCACCCAATCAATCATGCGTGTAGATACACGCATGATTGCGGGATTTATTCTGCGACGGTCTGGGCGGGCGTGAGTGCGAGCTTCCTGGCATTCACCAGTCGAATGAAAATCCCGATGTGAACCGCGAACAGTAGCGGGACCAAAAAGCCGGGAATCAAGAGCCACGGCAAAGTTGTCATAATGGCAGAGCTGGGTTCGGCGAAAATTAAGCGCGCAGGACCCGGCGAAGACGTAACTCCCAATCCGACAGCGACGATCAGATCCGCGATTCCGATGAGGTTCCAGATCCATACAATCGCCCGAGCATTTGTGATCTGCCGATACACGAGCCATGCGATCGGCGCAGCCATCGCTCCGACAAAGATGTCGCCCCAACCAGCAACCGGGGCGAACGGCGCCGGCAGACGGTGGACGGCGTAAAGAACGACAAAACTGACACCAAGCAGACGAACCGTGTGCACGCCGACAAGCAGCCACAGCGGTACCCGGTGAAAACCCTCGCTTAACGACCGGACGCGCGCGACCGTCGCGCAAAGGATGGCGATCGGTAGCGCCACGGTGACGCCGAGACCGGGCGCGCCGAGCCCATGTTGGTAATACAGCGCGCGCGTCGCGGCCAGAATTACGACGAGAACGAACCAGGAGCTAAGCCAGATTGCTATGCGGATTCCCATTGCTGCATTGGAAGCGAACCCGATCGACAAAGCGGCGATTACGATGGCCGCCAAGGCCGTCAATTCAATGGAGCCGATGAGGCCTATATTCATACTTATTCTCTTCTATTTGATCAACCGTGTATATACACTGTTTTTGCACAAATTTTATCTTGTTCCCAGCGATGTTGCTGCGACGGGAAAGCAAAGCGCAAGAATCAGGAAGGTCAGTGTTCACAGATTTACTCCACGCTGGTCCCGAGCAGATGTTGCGCGCACCAAGGCAGCAGTTTTAACGTGCGCATTTTCTTTTTCGGGAAGCCCGCCACCTGAGGCGGCGGCAGCTAATTGATCAAGAGTGTATACATACGGTTCATCAGAAAAATTTATTTGATTTGCATTAATGGCCGCGATTGCAGACCAAAGCGCCGCAGGACTTTCTCCGCGCTGGTGTCCGCGCGCCTCCAAACTGCCAGGGTAGTCTCGGCTTTCTTCCTGCCCTTTGGGGTTAGGGCCATCTTTCGGATGCGTTGGTCGCCGTGGGCGACTTCAGAAACCCAGCCTCTGTTTTCGATCAACCGCAAATTTCGCGACAATGTTGTTCGCTCAAGACCGAGTTTCCCAGACAACTCGGAAATGGAGAGCGGGCCAGTCTGTGCGAGAGTCGCCAGAACGGTAAACTGGGTTGCGCGCAGCCCGCTTCCACGGAAATGCCGTTCGTAATGCTGGGTTACAGCCCGGCTGGCTCGGCGCAGAGCCGAACATGCGCAACTGTGGCATGCTTTAAACGCAAATGAGGAAGCTCGCATACGTGTATATACACGCATGATGCGGGTTGATCAAACGATGGATTCGAAGTTTTTACACCAATGTTTGCATTGCTCGAACAATGCCCGCAGCAATCGGTCGCCTCGTTGCGAGTGATACACGCGGACTTAAATTTGGAAGCTTAGAGGTTAGCTCCGGCGTAGAGCGACGCTAACTTAACGGCAACCAATTGCCCGGTTGCTGCGGAGGTCTCGTCCCGTTGAGCGAAAGATAAGTGTATTCCTGGAGAAAGCGTTCGTAGTCGGAGAGAAGTTTCATCGCGTCGTTTGGTTTGAGTCGATCGGTTTTGATCGCAGCGTCGACTTGCGTCTTGAGGAGGCGCATCAGTTCGACTTTGTCCCATTGCGTCATGGCGAGAACTTCTCCGATGGTACTGCCTTCGATCACCTCCTCGATGTACCAACCGGATTCTTCATCGGGATCGAGGAAAACGTGCACCTCAGTCACACGTCCGAACAAATTGTGGAGGTCGCCCATGATGTCCTGATAAGCGCCCACCATGAAAACGCCGATGTAATACATCTCGCCGGGTGAGATACGATGGAGCGGCAACGTCTCCTTCACATCCTGGAGGTCGATGAACTTCGAGATCTTGCCATCGGAATCGCACGTGATGTCAACGATCATGCCGTTGCGATCGGGGGGAGTGGTGAGTCGATGGATCGGCATGATAGGAAAAAGTTGACCGAGCGCCCAGTGATCGAGCAGCGATTGGAAAACGGAAAAATTGCAGATGTATTGATCCCCCAGCGAAATTTCAAGCTGCTTTACTTCCTCCGGCACAAAGCGCAGACCGCGATGCATGTTTACGATCTGCTGCGCAAGCTGCCAGTAAACGGTCTCGATCTTCGCTTTCGATTCCAGATCGAGCAGGCCCAGATCGAACATCTGCTGCGATTCTTCCTTGATTTGCTGGCTGTCATGCAGGCTCTCGATTCGGTTGCCGCGCTTCAGTCGCTGTTTCACGTCGAGGATGTCGCCCACGAGTTTGTGATCTTTTTCGGTCGCTTCGACCTTGAGTTTCGGCTCCGTTCTCTCGATGGAACTGAACGCTTCCATCACGAGCACGGAATGATGCGCGACAATCGCGCGTCCTCCTTCGCTCACGATTGCGGGATGCGCGACGCCTTCGGAATCGCACACGTCCATGATGTTCCAAACGACGTCGTTAGCGTATTCCTGGAGGGAATAATTGGTGGAGCTGTCGAAATCGCTGCGCGAGCCATCGTAATCGACGCCGAGACCCCCGCCCACATTGAGATAGCGGAGCTCATGGCCCAGTTTAGCAAGCTTGGCGTAATAGCGGGCCGCTTCCCGCACGGCGCGCTTGATCGTCGAGATATCTGGTACCTGCGATCCGACATGGAAATGAACAAGTTTGAGGCAATGTGTCAGACCGGCGTCTTTCAATATCTGACTTGCAGCAACGAGATTGGTCGTATCGAGGCCGAACTTCGCGTTTTCGCCGCCGCTCGGCGACCATTTACCGGACCCTTTGGTGTGCAAGCGAACGCGAATGCCGATGTCCGGTTCGACGCCGACTTCTTCTGAAGTGCGAATGGTTTGCTCAAGCTCTTCCAGCTTTTCGATAACAATGATAACCGACTTGCCAAGTTTGCGCCCAAGCAGCGCAATACGAATGAAAGCAGGATCTTTGTAACCGTTGCAGATGATCAGGCTTTCCGGATCCTTGTGCATGGCGAGCGCGGCGACCAGTTCCGGTTTGCTGCCGGCTTCCAATCCGAAGTGAAACTGCAGGCCGGCATCGATAATCTCTTCGATGACTTCGCGCAATTGGTTGACCTTGATCGGGAAAACGCCGCGATATTCATTGCGATAACCGAACTCAGACATCGCGGTCTGAAAGGCGCGATTAACCGATTCGACGCGGTGCCGGAGCAAATCCTGAAACCGGATTACCAGCGGAAAGCCGAGCCCACGGTTGCGCGCTTCGTTTACAACTTGGAGAAGGTCGATGCAACCGCCGTTTTCCTGGAGTGGACGCGCCTCGACGTTCCCTGAGGCGTTGATTGTAAAGTAACCGCGGCCCCATCCCTCCACATTGTAAGTGGCGATAGCGGACTCAACGTCCCACTCGGTTTTCATTTCAATTCGTCATGCGGCCGCAAGCCGCAAAGCGCACATTCAATCAGCGCGTCGAACATGCAAGTCCACTTGGAAAATTTCTTGGCACACTCATTCACAGCGAGCCGGAGTAGATCAACATTCCTTGCTCGGTACCAAAATAATGCGCCCTTCCACCTGCCACTTAACATGGCGTAATCTGGCAGCAGGTGGATCCGATCTACCCTGCTTGTTTTTCATCCTCGGACGGGTACCGTTCACCAGATGAACAAAACGGTAATCGAGGTGCAAGTGAGGGCGGTCTTGCCGACAAGTGGTGGGTGTGCGGTGTTTATCGGTAATAACGATAAAGTGTTCATCATTTATGTCGATCTAACCGTGGGTAGCGCGATTACCATGTTTATGCGCCAGATCACCAAGGAGCGTCCCCTCACGCATGATCTTATCGGGCATCTGATGACGGCCCTCGGCGCGAAGGTGGAGCGAGTCATCATCAATGATCTCAAGAATGCAACTTATTACGCCCGCGTCATCATTCGTGTCGAAAACGAATTGAATCAAAGAAAAATCATCGAGCTTGATGGTCGACCGAGCGATTGCATCGCGATGGCGACCCAGCAAAAGGCGCCCATTTACGTGAGCCAAGATGTTTGGGATGAGGTGGACGATATGAGCGATGTCTTGCGCAAAATGGAGGAAGAGGGTCTGAAGCCCGATCCCGAGACCGAAGCAGAAGAGTAGATTTGGCGCGTACTTTGCCGAGCATGAGATTAATTAATTCTTCGCGCGATCGCGCAAAGAATGCCGCTACGATATCAACCCAGCAGATCGCCGTAGCGCTTGTCCGCTAACGCCAAGCACCGCGCCAGAATCTCCGATGGCGTCTCAAGCTTGAGCGCTTCATCGACAAGCTGCTGACATTCGGGAATGGCCAGACTTTGCACCGCGCGCTTGACTCGCGGCACGAGCGTGGCGCTCGCGCTCAACTCGTCCACGCCCAGACCAAGCAAAAGCGGTATAAGAGCGATGTCTCCGGCCATTTCGCCGCAAACACCGACCCAGATGTGGTGCGCATGTGCCGCATCGGCGATCATTTTGAGCAAGCGCAGCACCGCCGGATGGGTCGGCTCGTAGAGATGCGCGATCCTCTCGTTCACGCGATCAACGGCGAGCGCGTACTGAATCAGGTCGTTTGTTCCAATACTGAAAAAATCAACCTCGCGCGCCAGTGCATTGGCAGAAATGGCGGCGCTGGGGATTTCAATCATCGCGCCGACTTCAGTTTTTTCGCCGATGTCAATCTTCGAGGCGCGCAAATCGCTTCTACAATCATTCAAGATCGAAATCGCGCGACGCAATTCATCCAGGCCAGAAATCATCGGAAACATGATTTTCACATTGCCGATGGCGCTGGCGCGAAGAATGGCGCGTAACTGGGTCTTGAAGATGTCGATGTTCTCGAGGCAAAAACGGATGGCACGCCAGCCGAGGAAAGGATTCAGCTCATCGCTGATATCCACGGTTCCGGGGGCGAGTTTGTCCCCGCCGAGATCGAACGTTCGAATGATCAGCGGATCAGGCCGGACATGCTCCGCCACTTTTCGATAAGTTTCATATTGCTCATCCTCTGTCGGCAAAGTGTTGCGGTTCAAATAAAGGAACTCCGTGCGATAAAGTCCGATTCCCTCCGCGCCGTTAGCTGCCACGGCATCGACATCATCTGGAAGCTCGATGTTAGCCGAGAGGACAATGTGGCGGCCATCGCGCGTTGTGGATCTCGTTTCGCGCAGCTCTCTCAATTGCGCCGCGACTTTGACTCTTCTCGATTCCACTTCGCCATAATGCTTAATGGTTTCCGGCGTTGGATCGACAATGAGAAAGCCGTTGGTCCCATCGAGGAGCACCTGCTGACCGGTCTCAAGTTTTTCTGTGATATCGTGTAAACCGACTACCGCGGGGATATTCAGTGAGCGCGCCATAATCGCGGTGTGTGAGGTGCGACTGCCCAGATTAGTGGCGAGCCCGAGCACGCGTTCCTTGTTCATGGTCGCCGTATCCGACGGCGTGAGATTATGCGCGACGAGAATGTGCGGCTCACTCAGAGCAAGAAATGCTTTGGGGGCTTTCCCTTGCAAATTTCGAATCACCCGCTTCGTCACGTCCTGAATATCCAGCGCGCGCTCGCGCAAATAGGGATCGTCGATCTTGTTTAAAGTCTCGGCGTAACTGGTGGCAACTTCCTGAAAAACCCATTCGACATTGCAAAGATCGGTTTCGAGTTTTCGCAGCACTTCATCGATCAAGGTGCGGTCCTCGACCACGAGAAGATGGGCGTCGAAAATGGCCGCGTCTTTTGCTCCAATCGATTCCGCGATGCGCTGTTGCATCTCGAGAATCTGCATCCGTGTTTGAATGAGCGCGGCCTCGAAGCGCCCGATTTCATCCGTGACTTGCGAAGGCGAGATGCGGTAACGCGCGACGTCGTCAAGATCGTCACGGACGACGTGAACCCCGCCGCGGGCAATTCCCGGCGAGACGCCCGCTCCGTCAAACCGAATTTCCTGCCGCGCGTTTTGCTCGTTCATCCACCTGCGAGAGTAATGGGAATGTCAACTCACGAAAGCTTTCGGATTCAATCTTCGTTGAAGCGCGCGTTAATTAACTGCTCGAGTTCCTCGATAGCTTGATCAGCATCCGGGCCTTCGCAACGGATGCGCAGCTTCGATCCCTGCCCCGCCGCCAGCATCATCAAGCCCATGATGCTTTTGCCATTTACTTCTTCACCCTCTTTCACTACCCAAATTTCCGAGCGATAACGGCTTGCGATGCGCACAAACATCGCTGCCGGTCGCGCATGAAGCCCGAGTCGATTCACAATCGAAATTTCCTTCTCGATCTTCTGGCTGGACGCGGCGCGATTTGCTCTTCGACTCAATAAACCCATCACGTCACTCCTTCTGCTCCATCAAATTGAGCAGCTTGGTGTTAAACTCGATCGCGCTGTTGTGACCGAGACCCTTCAATTTTTGATCCATCGCCGCGACTTCGATTAGACGCGCCATATCGCGCCCTGGTCGCACTGGAATTGTCAAGTGCGGCACCTGAAGGCCAAGAATCTCGTAAAATTCGCGATCAAGCCCGATACGGTCAACCGCCTCGACCTCCTGCCAGTCTTTCAGGGTCACGACAAGATCGAGGCGTTTCTCGATGCGAATGCTGCCAATCCCGAAAACGGAAGCCACGTTAATGATACCGATCCCGCGAACCTCGATGTGATTGCGGGTCAGGTCTGGCGCTGTCGCCATTAACTCGCGACCTTCGAGCGACGTGATTCGGGTCACGTCATCAGCTACGAGGCTGTAGCCACGCTCGATTAATCCAAGAACGCATTCACTTTTACCGATGCCGCTGGCACCGCGAATCAAAACGCCCACGCCTAAAATGTCCACCATGCTGCCGAACTCGGTGATCGTTGGCGAAAAATCGACTTCCAGAGCAATAGTCGCCGCGTTAATAAACTTCATTGTGATCATCGGCGTGCGAAACACTGCGATTTTCTCTTCGGCTGCAACCGCAAGTAGAAAGGGATCAAGA
>CATPAV010000199.1 GCA_955652245.1 uncultured Candidatus Udaeobacter sp.
CGAGGCGCCAGAATAAGAAACCTCATTCTGTCATTCAATGTTGGACGTTCGGCTTTTGGCATTAGACCTTAATCCTTAAATGCATATCGATCCAGACCCGCTGCCAACTGGACACTCCGGTATTGCTGCGCGTTTAAAAAAAGGTCCCACGATCCATCCAAGCGCCTGGATCGTTCCCGGCGCAACAGTAGTTGGCGATGTCACTCTGACAGAACAATCGAGCGTTTGGTACGGCGCCGTATTGCGCGGCGACATCAACCGTATCATCATCGGGCCGCGCTCGAACATTCAGGACAATGCCGTCGTCCACCTCGATACGGGTTATCCGACAACAATGGGCGAACTGGTCACCGTCGGTCACAGCGCCATCGTGCATGCATGCAAAATCGACAATGAAGTCCTTGTCGGGATGGGCGCGATCATTCTCGATGATGTTGAAGTGGGCGCACGTTCCATTATCGGCGCTAACGCCCTCGTCACTCTGGGGATGAAAATTCCCCCTGGCTCGCTCGTCCTCGGTTCTCCCGCTAAAATCAGTCGTGCACTCAGCCTTGACGAGCAAAACGACATCGCTCGCTGGGCATGGAGCTACGTGGAAACTGCAAAATACTTCCGCGAATTTTACGCTTCGCGAAAATTGTAGGGCGGCTCTGACAGACGCCATTCTATAATCCGGCGTTTCACAGAGCCGCCCTACAATTTCTTCGCCAACTCTCGCGCGTTCTCCCGCAGCAGCTCTGCGGCGCGCGCCATGTTTTCCTTTTCGCTCATTCCTGGTCGTGCGTTTTGGTAGATGCCATCGAAAATTTCCTGCACTTGTCGATCTTCGCTCGCACGCCCAACAATTGCGAAAACGCGCTTGCCTAGTTTTCGCGCGAGCCGCGCCACTCCGGCCGGCGTTTTCCCCTCGAGCGTTTGCCGATCCAGGCTCCCCTCACCCGTAATCACAACATCGCCATCTTTTATTTTCGATTCGAACCCGATCGATTCCGCCACAACATCGAACCCCGGCCGAATTTTGGCGCCGCAAAAACTCACAAGCCCAAAACCGAGTCCACCGGCCGCGCCTGCGCCTTGTTCGTCGCGAAAATCTTTCTTAAAGGCTTTTGCGACAACATCAGCGAGTTTCGTCAGCGCGGCCTCCAACTTATCGATCTTATCTCCGCTCGCGCCTTTCTGCGGGCCGAACACTCGCGTTGCTCCGTTTTCGCCCAGCAACGGATTTTGCACATCGACTGCCGCAACAATTTTTGGTAGTGACAAGACGTTCGGCCTTTCGATCCTCGTGAGCTTTTGCAGATCGCTCACTGCGCGCGTGAGTTCTTGTTCTCCGGCAAAAAATCGAAACCCAAGCGCTCTTGCCATTCCAAAGCCGCCATCATTGGTCGCGCTGCCGCCCAGTCCGATAATGATTTGATCCACGCCGCGTTGTGCCGCATCAAGCAACATTTCGCCAACGCCGAACGTGTTCACGCGAAGTGGATCGCGTTCACTTTCGGAAAGCCGATGCATTCCGGCGACTTCGCTCATTTCCATGATTGCGAGTTTGTCCTCCTCGATCCAGACGTAACGCGCCTCGATCTCGCGGCCGAGCGGATCATGCGCCGCACAATTCACCCAGGAACCACCGAGCGCGTCACAAATAACTTCGGCCGTGCCTTCACCGCCGTCCGCCATCGGTACGATGTCGATCTTTGCGTCGGGTAAAATATCGCGCAGACCAGTTGCGATATTCTCTGCGACTTCACGCGCGCCAAGCGAGCCTTTGAATTTATCGGGGGCGATCAGGATGCGCACGAGACAAGTTCATCGCCTCAACCCCTTTTGTCATGTTGAGCGACGTCGAGACATCTCTTATTGCTATCTGTTGCACAGTAAGAGATTCCTCGACTCCGCTCGGAATGACAAAGAGGCAAGCCGGAGGTATTGCGCTACCTCAACTTGCGCTCCAAAATTTCGCCAGCCAACTGCGGGTTGGCTTTTCCTTTGGAAAGCTTCATCACCTGTCCTTTGAGAAAATTAAGCGATGCAGCGTTGCCCGCTTTGAAATCAGCAGCGGGTTTCGGGTTGGCCGCAATCACTTGATCGCAGAATGCCTCGATTGCACTCGCGTCGCTTAATTGCTCGATCCCTTTTTCCTTGACGATATCGCCCGCTCGTTTGCCGCTCGCAAACATTTCCGCGAAAACTTCCTTGCCTTGTTTGCCACTGATTTGCCCGCTGTCGATTAGATTGACCAGCTCGTCGAGCGCTTCCGGTGGAATTGGACAATCACTGATCGTTTTCCCGGCGGTGCTCAGTGCATTTTGCAGGTCATTGAGGATCCAGTTCGCAACGTTCTTCGGTTTGCGCGCGCCCTTTGCTGCCGCTTCGAAATAGCGAGCAAGTTCGAGATCATCCGCCAGCACGCCAGCGTCGTAGGGACTCACTTCATACTGCTGGACAAATCTGGCGCGTTTCGCTTTCGGTAATTCCGGCACGCGCGCACGCGCATCTGGCAGCAGAACCTCGGTTTTCACCGATACCAAATCCGGATCGGGAAAATAGCGGTAATCGTGGGCAAATTCCTTCGTCCGCATGAGAAATGTTTCCGCAGCAGCGTCATCCCAGCCACGCGTCTCCTGTTGCAGTTTGCCGCCGCCTTCGAGCGCATCGACCTGACGTTGGATTTCATAAGCCAGAGCACGCCGCACGCCACTGATCGAATTCATATTTTTGATCTCGATTTTTGCGCCGAATTCAGCCTGCGCTTCGGGCCGGACAGAAATATTGCAATCGCAACGAAGCTGCCCCTTCTCCATGTCGGCATCGCTAACCGCGCCATAGATCAAGATTTGTTTGAGCGAAGTCAGAAACGCGAAGGCTTCCTCCGGCGAATTGATCTCGGGTTGCGTCACGATTTCCATCAATGGCGTGCCGGCCCGGTTGAAATCGATGCCTGTGTACGTTTCAAAATGAAAGCTTTTGGCCACGTCCTCCTCTAGATGAATCCGCACCAGGTGTACTTCCTTGTCCGGCGTCGTAATATTTTTCTGCGCGTCTTTTGGATACGCCAGATCGTGCAGAGACACGCTGCCGTTCGTGCATAGCGGCATGTCGTACTGCGAAATCTGATAGTTCTTGGGCATGTCTGGGTAGAAATAATTTTTTCGATCGAATTTAGAGATCGGCGCGATGTCGCATCCGAGCATTAATCCAGTGAGGGCTGTCATGCGCAGCGCTTCATGATTCATCACGGGCAAAGCACCGGGTAGACCCAAGCAGACCGGACATGTGTGTGTGTTCGGCTCAGCGCCGAATTCAACCGGACAGGCGCAAAACATCTTCGAACGCGTCTTAAGCTGAACGTGCACTTCCAGACCGATGGTGGTGATGTACTGCATTGCAATCACTTCCGGGTTGCATAATCCAAGGCCTTCTGGAGGTCGAATTTTTTGATTTGGCTGGCGAGCGCCGGATCATTCGCCGCGTCGATGAGGCGTTGATCCTGGATGAGATCGAGAAAGCGTCCCTGCGCAATCATGTCAGAGATTTCCGGGTCGTTTCGCAAAGCGACAATTTTCGGATACTCGCTCAACTCGTGTGCCCTGGGAATGTGAGAAATTTCTGCGTGCTTTCGGGATTGGAAAATACGTTTCCGACTTTCCCGAGCATCTCATAAGTTTTCGAGGGAACCGGGTCGGTCCGCGTGATCGCGTTTCCGATAGCCCCAAGCTCGAGCGAATTCTTCAATCGCGTCAGCGATGTCGCCAGCGCCGATTCTTCTTCTGGTTCCGATAAAGAATATCGTCGCACTTGAAGAGCATGTATGCCGGCGGTTGAAGAATTTGGCCGACCGCGGAGCTGCGCATCGGCCAGCGCGCCAATGGCGCGAACGCTCACCACGATCATCCAGAACAAAAACGCGCCAAAAAATAATCCGATCGCGGCCCCGCTGATTGCATAAATCAACCGGAGCAAGCTTGCGTTCTGTTGGCCGGTGCGTCCGAAAAAAATCATTCCGAGAGAGGTGATAGACGCGTATATGGCGAGCGCGAGCACGGCGCTACCTAAGATCGATAGTACGATATCTGGCATTTTCAAAAGCGATCGCAACAACGGAACGACCAACCGGCCGCAGTAAAATGCAGCTGCATACGCCGCGACTAAAGCGGCAACGCGCACAAGTTGGCGCATCAGGCCGAGTCGCCAGCCGCGCACCACCTCGAACAAGACCAAAATGACGCCAAATGAAATGAAGACCGCCTGCCAAAGTGGCGAACCGGCCACCGTCTGCAGTTCGGATCTCACTTTGACGAGGCGGGCAAACTAATCGCTTGCTGCCGTAACGCGTGGTCGCAAAGCACGAGTGACGCCATCGCTTCCACAATTGGCACCGCGCGAGGCAAGACACACGGATCATGGCGTCCGCGCGCCGCAAGCCTCGTTTGTTCATGTGATGTGCTAACGGTTTTCTGTTCATGCGCGATCGTCGCGGTCGGCTTAAAGGCGACCCGAAAGTAAATCTCTTCGCCGTTGCTGATCCCTCCCTGCACACCC
>CATPAV010000200.1 GCA_955652245.1 uncultured Candidatus Udaeobacter sp.
AGAACCGCACCGCCGCCGAGATTCGGAGCATCTTCAGTAAGAATCATGGCAACCTCGCCTCCACCGGAAGTGTTTCATACATGTTTCACAAGAAGGGCCAAATCAGCGTTCCGCGCTCAAGCATTGATGAGGATCGCATTCTCGAGCTAGCGCTGGAGTCTGGTGCGGAGGAGTTGACAACCGACGAGGATGAGTATGTTATTACCACTTCCCACGATCAGCTCTACGCCGTAGCTGAGGCGCTCAAAAATGCGGGCCTAACCACCGATGGGCAAAAGTTTACGTTCATTCCCGATACGACTGTTCCGGTCGCCGACGAAAGCGTCGCACAGCAGGTTCTGCGCTTGTGCGATGCGCTCGAAGACGATGATGACGTGCAAAACGTCTATTCAAATCTAGACATTCCCGACGAATTGCTGGCCAAGTTGCCGGCCTAAAAAATTATTGCTGCAGGAAAATTTTCAAACGCCGCTCGCCGCGGCAAGCGAAGGACTCCTTTTAACTATGAACGAAAAAAACGAAAACCAGCCTGCGCCGCTGGAAACTGAATCCGCTTCAACGGAACAACGCCAGCATCGTCCGCGCCGACGGTATCCCCGACGGCGTTATCGAGACCGGGGGAATCGCGTCGGAACTGAGAATTTCAACGATTCATACAATGACTCCCCGAATTCTTCGCCGGCGACGGCTGATTCTGTCGCTGGCAACGTGGGTGTTGAAACATTGGATCGACAATCTCCTGAAGGAACCGAAAGCACCGTTGAAAACGGCGAGCAAGTTCAGCGCGAACCGGAATTTGGCGAAGGCATCATTGAAATTTCGGGTAAAGGTTTTGGCTTCTTGCGGGACCCGAAGCGAAACTTCGTTCAAACACCACAGGATATTTTCGTGACGCCCGATATAGTCCGTCGTTTTGCTTTACGCGACGGCATGTGGATTTATGGCGAGACCCGGCGCGGCAATCGCGGTCCGCAATTGACCAAACTACTCACCATTAATCGGGAGGAGCCAACAAAATATCAAGGCCTGCGGCCATTCGAAGAGCTCACCACAATCAACCCAAACAAGCGGATTAAGCTCGAGACGGTGCCGGATCGGTACACCACGCGCATCATGGATTTGATGACGCCCCTTGGCATGGGACAACGCGGTTTGATCGTCGCTCCGCCTCGCACCGGCAAAACGACATTGCTTCATCACATTGCCGAAGCAGTCACGAAAAACCATAAGGACGTGCACGTCATCATTCTGCTTGTCGACGAACGCCCAGAAGAGGTCACCGATTTCCGGCGTTCGCATCCGACGGCCGAACTAATGGCGAGCTCGAACGACAGCGATATCAAAAGCCACACACGCATCGCGCAGCTTGCCATTGAGCGCGCAAAACGACTGGTCGAAGCCGGCAAGCATGTATTCATCCTGCTCGACTCAATCACGCGCACCGCCCGCGCATTTAATAATGCAATGGGCGGGGGCGGTCGCACGATGAGTGGTGGTATCGACGCGCGCGCGATGGAAATACCACGCAAAATTTTCGCAGCCGCGCGTAACACCGAAGAGGCCGGATCGCTCACCATCGTTGCCACGGCGCTAATCGAAACCGGTAGCCGCATGGACGAGCTGATCTTCCAGGAGTTCAAAGGCACCGGAAACATGGAAATGGTGCTCGACCGAAAGATCAGCGACCAGCGGATTTATCCGGCCGTGGATATTTTCCTATCCGGTACACGGCGTGAAGAATTGCTGCTACAACCATGGGAACTGGAGAAAATCAATCTTATCCGCCGCGGCCTCGCTGGTCACAAACCGGAGGAAGCGATCCAGCGTCTTCTGATGTTCGTGAAAAAATTCCCGACGAACACCGAAATGCTCAAGGGAATCCCCGGATAGGAATTTGCCAATTGCGCTTTTAATTTGCGAATGATCTATCGCAGTGAAATCGCAAATCGACGATCGCAAAGCGAAAATCCTGGAGTGGGAAGTTCTTCCGCCGGAAGAAAAAGAGAGACGCGCATCGCTCGAGCCGTTATTCAAATGGGTGGCAGTAATCATGGACGGCTTGTTGCGCGTTCCAGGGACGAAATTCCGGTTTGGCCTCAATCCTATCATCGATTTCGTGCCTGTGATCGGCGACGTCAGCGCCGCTTTCGTCTCAGTCTCCGTCCTCATCTGCGCAGTTTCTCGCGGATTGCCAAAAATTTTGCTCGCGCGGATGGCGCTCAACATTCTGATCAACGAATTGATCGGAATGATCCCAGTTCTCGGCTCCGCTTTTGCCTTCTGGTTCAGAGCGAACACACGCAACTACGATCTGCTCCAGCGGCATATCGAGCTTCCGAGTCGCTCCCGCAAAAGCGATTGGATTTTCGTCGGCACGATTCTCGGTTTGGTTTTCATAATTGTGTTCGCCGGACTCCTTGTCACCTTTCTCCTTCTCCAGTCAATCGCGAATCTTCTCGCTCGGAGCTAGCCAACTGCGTTCGTGATGTGCCGGTTGTAGAGCGCGTGGATAGTCTCTCGGGCATCGACATACTTTCCGCGGAAGCCATCGAGGTCCTGATGGCCAAGACGAATGGCAAGCTTTCGTTGTTTGTTCGGATCGCTTGGAAACGCTGAAATGCTTTTGTTGTCAGAACGCCGCAATACAGATTCACAGCGGCGCAGAAACGCGTATGCCTCTTTTAGTTTGGCAGCTTCTGAATCGGTCAGGCGCCCGGTTTCGCGCAGCCGATCGAGGGCGCGGCCCCAATTCGGCTCCCAAATATCTTCGCGCATTTGCAGCGCTTGAACGAGAAACTCGCCCTCCATAACTCCGCCCGTTCCCGTTTTGAAATCGAGAAAATCGGATCCACTTCCGCGCTCGCGCCGAATGCGCTCCAGCATGTTGTCGATCCTTAGCCGAAGATCGACATGTCGACCGGCCTCATGCCAAGCGCGTTTTGCAATTTCGATAAACTCGTTTTGCAGTGGGCCCGTAACAGCCCGTGCGCGAGTGAGCGCCTGCAGCTCCCACGGTTGGGCCCGGCTTGCGTAATACGGTTGGTAGGTCTCAAGAGAACAGACAAGCGGCCCTTTTTCTCCGTCAGGACGGAGTCGCGCATCGAGCACCCAAATATTTCCCTCCCCGGTTGGCTGCGCCATTGTGACGATCAGATTTTGA
>CATPAV010000201.1 GCA_955652245.1 uncultured Candidatus Udaeobacter sp.
CGGCTGGACCGATTGTTTGCGGCCAAGAAATTTCTCGATTGATACGGTGACATCGCGCGAGTCGCCCGGCTCGTAAATTTCCCGACGCAATCGTAACCCCGCTTGTTTGTCGAGATAACCATCCTTCGCTTTTTCGAAAACGGTGGCCATATTTGCGGCGATGGCGTCCGCCCACGCGTAACCGTAGTAACCCGCATCGTAACCGTTCAAATGGCCAAAGTAAGACACGAATGTCGTGCTTGGATCGATCGGCAGAAAAACTCGTTCCAGAATCGGATTCGAGATCGCTACGCAGTCATAAGAATCGTCTTCCGGGTGCTGGTCGTGCAGCGCGAGATCAAGCGATGCGAACGCAAACTGGCGTCGATAGAAAACGCCAGCGGTGGCCAGTTTCGCGTCGTTCATTTTTTTGATGAGTTCGGCCGGAATTTTCTTCGACGGATCGCGGTAATCCGCTGCAAACGTGTCGAGTACCTTCTTGTCCCAGACCCAGTTTTGCAGCATTTGCGACGGCGCCTCGACGAAATCACCGGGGACATGTGTTCCGGCGAACCGTCCATACTTGGCGCGCGTCGTGATGGAATGTAGCGCATGGCCGAACTCGTGGAATAGCGTTTCAACGTCGCTGTGCGCCATCAATGAGGGCTTGTCCGCGCTCGCCGGTGGGAAATTGCAGAGCAGGGCGACGGTTGGTCGTTGATATTTTCCGTCGGGCAACAGTTTGCCGCCGAGAATCTCGAACTCAGCGAAGTGGTTGAATTTTCCTTCGCGCGGAAACATATCGAGATAAAACATGCCGAGCGGCTCACCGGTGGAGGAATCGGTCACGAGATAAAGCTGGAGGTCGCCGATCCATTTGTAAGGCGCGGTGATTTTTTCAAACTCCAGACCGAAAATGCTCTGGTAGATGTTGAACATGCCGTCGAGCACCTTTTGGAACGGGAAATAAGCGCGCAGGGCTTCCGTATCGACGGCGTATTTTTGTTTTTTTAGCTGGTTGCCATAATAGCGCCAGTCCCAGATGTCGATCTTTGCAGCCGGATCATGCGTGTCGGCTGCTTTCATTTTTTGCAATTCGGCTACCTCGCTTGCGAATTTCGGCTGAATTCCGGCAATCAGATCGTTAATATATTTTTGTGCATTCGTGCCGGTCTTCGCCATTTTGATTTCGGTTTGGAAGTCGTCCCATGATTTGTAACCGAGCCGCAGCGCGATCTTGTCGCGTAAAGCGAGCATTTGGTTGAGGACCGAAACATTTTTGTCTTTCGCGAGCGTTTCGCGAACGAGGTAAAGTTGTTTGCGGGTGGCCTCGCTTTTGGCATTTTCCTGCACAGTGTTGTATTGCCAGGTGACATTCGCCATCACTGTGTAAGCGTCATCCCCAGTTTTGACGCCGGGCGACACAAAGAAACTTTCCGGTAGGCCGTCTAGATCGGCTTTTGTGAAAATGACCGGGGCGCTCGCGTTAACAATGTTTGTATCGAAATCCGTTCCCAGCTTTGACAGCTCCTTGCGGAGTTGCTCGACTTCCTTGCGCTGGTCGGGCGGCAACTCCAAACCCGCGCGTCGATAATCGCGCAACGTTTCGGTCAGCAATTTCTCGTCTTCGCCGGAGAGCTTGGGATGGGTATCGGCGAAAGCCTTGATCGCCTTGTAAACGTCCTCGCGATAATCTATTCCGACCACCCAGTCTTGAAACGCCTTTACTGCATTTTCCGCGGCGCTGCGCATGGCGGCATTAGTGTTCGTTTCCTTGATGATGGTTGCTTTGTTCGCTGCGTTACTGGCCTCGTAAGTGAGATCATCCAGCGTGACGACCGTGCTCTTGAACGTAACTTTGGCGGGATCTTGTGCGCCAATCTGATCCAGCGCTGTGTTCGCCTTGGCGATTGCATCTTTCATCAAAGCTTCGACCGCTTCGGGCGTTTGTTCCCACTCGGGGATTGTTAAGACGGCATTTGCTTTCGCGGCCGCGGCGCGAAAGTCATCGACCGACTTTGTTTCGGCGGCGGAAAAATCGACAACTACGAAGAAGAGCAAGATCGACAAACACAAGTTTTTCATGCGGAAAGGTTTGATTGATGAAGAAGGCGAAGATTGTGTAGAAGGTTTCTTTGGTAAAGCGAAAACACAGACCATGCGGCTATGATTGAGAAGTTTTTCCTCGCTTTCATTCCGGTCTTTGTCGCCATCGATCCGATTGGTCTCGTTGCCATTTTCATGGGTCTCGGCACGAGCGCTTCGCACGAACATCGGAAGCGGCAGGCGTTCCTCGGAATCTTCACCGCCCTTTGCGTGGCGATCGGCTTTATCTTCCTCGGGAAAATTATTTTCGCAGCGCTTGGGATTACGGTGGCAGACTTTCAAGTTGCCGGTGGTTTGATTTTGCTCGGTTTGGCCGGGCGCGAATTGCTTGGCCTTGGCCCGCACGATCGCGGCGGGAGCGATGAATTCGGTGTAGTTCCGCTCGGCATGCCGCTCATTGCCGGGCCGGCACTACTGACTGCACTACTCATTTTGGTCGATACGGTCGGTCTCATCTTTACGCTCATCTCGCTTCTGGTGAACATGGGGCTGGTCGCGATCGCGTTTTGCAACGCCGATCAGTTCACGCGCTGGATGGGCAGACAAGGACTACGCGGAGTGTCGAAGATAATCGCACTCCTTCTTGCCGCGATTGCCATCAGCCTGATCCGGCGTGGCTGGCACGGTGTCTGACTGAGATAATTTTTGGCCGAAGAGCGACGGCATATTGCCAGCGACGGATGTTTAGAATCTTTCTAAGCAAGATCGAAATCAGGTTCGCGCTTTTCATTACCGACCTGGTAACGCCGATTCAATTCGACTTCAATTGTCTTGATCTCGTCCTGCTGTGGCAGCGGCTTGTCCGTGATAGCGCAGCCGATGAGGCCCCGGCCGGAGATGCTGCTAACGCTAATCCTTTCATGCTCTGTAGTTTGCGATTTGTCTTTTGGGGAGCTTTGGTTGCCCTCTATTGGTCCCTTGCATTCTCGCAAATGTTGCGCAAGATTTTGCTCGATTTCCAATCAAAGAGGCTCGGCGCTTCCCTGGGCGTTCTGTTGACACGTAGACGGGCCTTGTTACTATCCTCGCTCTTATGAGATTTCCCCTCGCATTAACGGCTAAGATCGCAGCCTACATGATCGCGCAGAAACTTCGTCGGAACGAGAAGTTTGCCACTGTACTTCAGCTTGAGCCGTTGCACACCTGTAACCTGACCTGCACCGGCTGCGGACGAATTCGAGAATATTCTACGTCGCTCAAGGACATGATGAGCCTCGAGGATTGCCTTGGGGCGGCGGAAGAGTGTGAGGCGCCGATGGTCTCGATCTGTGGGGGCGAGCCGCTGATTTACCCGCACATAGAAGCGCTGGTGAAAGGCCTACTTGAGCAGAAGCGGATCGTTTACATCTGCACGAATGCCATGTTTATGCGCAAGAAAATGCGTGAATGGATGGCATCGCGATTGTCAATCCAACCAGAATTCGTGGAGGAAAAAATCGCGAAACTGCTTACGGCCGGCTTGGTCACCGAAAAAGACGCAACCGAAATTCGCAAAGGGCCGAAAGATCCGGCCAAGCCAACCATCGGACCCAGCACCTGGATGTATTGGAATGTCCATCTCGACGGCCTCGAGAGAATTCACGATCTCATCGTCGAGCGCGAAGGCGTGTTCAGAGAATGCATTCTCGCGATCAAGATGGCGAAGATTCTCGGCTATCAGGTCGCGACCAACACGACCATCTACAAAGAAACCGACATGCAAGAGGTCGAGCAGATGTTCGATTATCTTTCCGATCTCGGCGTAGACGGCCACAC
>CATPAV010000202.1 GCA_955652245.1 uncultured Candidatus Udaeobacter sp.
CTTCAGGAGCTGAAGGAGCGCCGGAGCTTGTGCCTGTGCTCGGCGGGCCGGGCAATGGTTCAGGCGCAGTTGTCGTGTCCGGCGCAAGTGAAGCCGGCGGCGGTAGCGAAACATCCGTCTCTGGCGAGGGCAACGGCGCTTCGTTATTTGCCGGGCCTGGCTTCGCCCCCGACCCGCTTTTGGCCGTCCGCGCTTCATTTGCAGCTCCCTTTTTCTTCCCCCCCTGCGCCGTGGTAAAGGCAGGCTGAAGCACCGCTTCTCCGACTTTCGCGCGTAGCTCATTGATCCGCTTCTTGGCCTGATCGCTTTCAGTTGATCCCGGTTGCTGACGAATCGCCTCGTTGTAGTAGATGACTGCGGCGCGATAATATTTCTGCTTGTCGTAAAATTTCGCTACTTGGAAGGAACTAGCTGTTTGTTTGCGCTCGAGCAGCTCGAGGTCAGCGCGCGCTTGCGCCGCTTTCTCGCTGTTTGGATAGTGAAAAAGGAAATCCTGAAAGGCGGTTTTGGCGTTGCTAGCGGCGGCCATATCCTTTGTTCCAGCTCGCGCGGCGTGGAACCAGATGTACCCGATCTGATATTGCGCGTCCACAGCGACGGGCTCGGTCGGAAATTTATCGATCACCGCCTGGTAAGCTTCAATAGCAGCTTCTTGTACGCCCTGTTTTTCGCGCGCGAGACCAATGTCAAACTGCGCGCGCGCCGTATACTTCCCATACGGCGCGGTACGAACAACCGATGCGAAAATTGTTATCGCGCGGTCCAGTGAGGACGCTATCGGGATCCCCAGGACTCTCAACTTTTTGCCGTTCAAATAGATTTCGCCGATGCGAAACTGCCCCTCAATTGCTTCCTCAAAATGCGGGCTGGCGGGATATTTTTCGACGAGTTGGCGAAATGAATCCGCGGCGGGCATGTATTGATGCGTCTGTTCCTGTAGCTCGGCCGCGCGATAAAGCGCACCAGCCGCGAGGGCATCTTTGGGGTGGCGTCTGACGAGGCTCTTGTAAGCTTTGATCGCGCGTTTCACGTTGCCCTCCTTTTCCGCAGTCTGTCCAATCTGAAACAGCTCCGCAGCATTCCCGCTTATTTCTTCCTCGCCAGGCGCTACGAACTTCGCTTTCTTGCCCGGTTGAAAGACAACGGCCGTAATACCCGATTCGGGAAAAAGCAAGGCGACGAGGACAAAAACAAAAACAGCGCGAATTAGGAAATTCATGGGGTGTGGCAGGGTAGTTAAGTTCTCCGCTCCGTCAAGTTCAGGGGTCACAGACCCGGGCGTCCCCCGAGAGCGCAATACTGATCGCCCATCTTTTTGGACTGACATCTTTTCGAGGGCGCAAAATCGATTAATCTTCTGATTTCATTTGAATCTGACCGATCAGCAAAAAATACGCATCGGTGCATGCGCGTGGAGTTTCGAAGACTGGCGTGGCGCTTTCTATCCGGCGGATTTGCCGGACTTTCAATGGCTCGAATTTTATGCCCACTACCTCCCGGCCGTGGAAGTGGATTCAACCTTTTATGGTGCTCCCGCAGAAAACGCCGTTCGCCGCTGGGTCGAGATGACTCCGGCCAGCTTTCGTTTCGCTTGCAAGCTCCCTCGCGAAATCACGCATACCTGTCGGCTACGCGACTGTAGCGTCGAGTTAAATTCGTTCCTTCGCGCGATCGAGCCGCTCGCGCCAAAGCTCCAGGTCATTTTGATCCAGCTTCCGCCGTCGTTTGCGCCAAGGGAGGGAAAACCGGCGCTTCGTAAATTTCTCGAACAGTTGCCGCGGGATTTTCGTTTTGCGATCGAATTTCGTCATGCCGGCTGGCACCGGCCCCAATTCATCCGGCTAGTGGAAAAATATCACATTTGTTGGGTCTGGGCCGACACTAGCCCGCTCAACGAACGCAATCTTGCGCCGTTTGAATTCCTGCCACGCACTACCGATTTTCTGTACCTGCGTCTGCTCGGTGATTATGCAACGAAATACGACGTCGATGGAGGGCACAGGCATCGTTACGAAAAACTATTGTGGAAACGAGAAGCCGCCGTTGAAAGCTGGTCGCTCAAAATTGAGCGACATCTTTCGGAAGTGCGCAATGTCTGGACATTCGTGAGCAACCATTTCGAAGGATTCGCCCCCGAAACCTGTCAACGGCTCGCCCAACGTCTCGGGTTCGATCTGTTGTTACCATCCGAAAGCGAGAAAATTTTATCCGAGCAGGAGCGATCGCAGCTTGATCTGCTGTAGCCACCGCCCTGCGGCCGGTCCTCGATCTACGACGGCGCAGAGCGCCGTGACTACAAACGAATCTCTGTTCCAGCGAAATATGGCTGCAGTTTTTCCGGAATGCAGATTGAGCCATCTAATTGCTGATAATTCTCGATGAATGCCGCAAACAATCTGGGCAACGCCAGTCCCGAACCATTTAACGTATGGCAGAACCGGTTTTTCCCCTGCGAATCTTTGTATCGAAGGTGCATTCGTCGGGCTTGGAAGTCCTCAAAATTCGAGCAGCTCGAAACTTCAAGGTATGCGTTCTGGCCCGGCGACCAGACTTCTATGTCGTAGGTCTTGGCGGACCCGAAACCCAAATCGCCAGTGCAGAGCTCGACGACGCGATAATGCAAACCGAGTAACTGCAGGACACGTTCGGCGTCGGCGGCGAGCGATTCCAATTCGTCATACGATCTTTCCGGTGGCGTGATTTTCACCAGTTCCACCTTGTCGAACTGGTGCACCCGGATGATACCGCGCGTTTCCCGTCCCGCTGCGCCAGCCTCCCGGCGGAAACATGGCGTGTAGGCCGCAAATTTTTTCGGAAGATCGACAAAGTTCAAAATCTCGCCGCGATAAAGATTAGTCACCGGCACTTCGGCGGTCGGCGCAAGGAAAAGCTGGTTTTCTTCCAGCCCGTACATGTCAGCCTCGAATTTCGGCAGCTGCGATGTGCCGATCATGCAATCGCGTCGGACCAAAAATGGCGGGCTGATCTCGCGATAACCGTGCTCCTGTACATGCAGGTCGATCATGAAATTGATCAACGCACGTTCCAGTTTTGCGCCTGCACCTGTGAAGCAGATGAAACCGCTGCCGCTCAACTTCGCGGCCCGTTCCAAGTCGAAGAGCTTCAGTTTTGCGCCGAGTGCAACATGATCGGCAGGCTCGGCTAATCGCGGCTTTTCGCCCCAACTGCGCACCAGGCGATTGGCGCGTGGATCTTTGCCGATTGGGACACTCTCATGCGGCAAATTCGCAATTTCCAGAAGCAGACCTTCTTGCTCCACCTCGGCCGCCGCCGTTTGTTTGTTAAGATCGACAATTGCCTCCCCGATTTCCCGGACGCGAGCCTCAAGCTCTGCCGTTGCACCGCCACTGCTGCGTTTGGCGCCGATCTCTTTGCTCAATCTCCTGCGGTCGGCGTTCAACTGCTGTAGTGACGTTTCAAGTTTCCGGCGTTGGCCATCGACGCGGAGCACCTCGTCGATTTTTATCTCGTCGCCGCCACCCCGGGTCGCAAGCCGCTGACGGACAAAATCCGGTTTCTCCCGGATCAAACGAATATCGAGCATGACGCGGATTGTAGCACAAGCGTCTCGCTTGTGTCCGAATCAATCGCAGGCGCCGAAAACTTGCGCTACTTTAATGCTGTCTCATAATTGCCCCGTGGAAAAGCTTGACCTTCTTGCCGTCGCGCTCGGCCTAGCCTGCCTCGCCGGCATTAATCTTTACCTGACGGTTTTCGCCACCGGCCTCGCGATTCATTTCCATTGGATCACGCTCGCGCCGGCCTATCAATCGCTCGAAGTGCTTGGTAATCCGGTGATTGTTACGATCGCTGGCATTCTTTATTTCCTCGAATTTTTTGCGGACAAAATTCCATGGATCGACTCCGCCTGGGATGCCGTCCACACCATTATTCGTCCGATTGGCGGCGCTTTGCTTGCCATTCAGGTGCTCGGGCATCCAAGTCCCACCTTCACAGTAATCGTCGCATTGCTCGCTGGCGGCACGAGCCTCATAGCTCACACCGCAAAGGCGGCTACGCGTCTCGCGAGCAACACATCGCCGGAACCATTTTCGAACATCGGCCTGAGTCTTGGCGAAGATGCCGCGGTGCTAGGTGGACTCGCTCTCGTTCATTTCAATCCTCTGCTCGCCTTGTCAATCTTTGTCCTCGGCATAGCTGCGTTCTTCTACTTCGCCCCAAAAATTTTGCGCGCTATGAAAGCGAAGATCTGGCTGGCGTTGAAAAAATTGAATGAACCAGCCGATCTCAGCATGCCGGTGAAGTTACCGGTTACATTGCCAGCGCGCCTCGCGTCCGTTTTTAGCCGGGGAAATGTCCTGGGTGAAACAATCGCGTGGGCTACGCCATGCATCAGCGGACGCGGGCGCCGTATTCCAGGGAATCTTTTTGGCGCGCTCGTCGCCACGAACGAAGAGCCAAGCAAACTTTTGTTTGTGGCGCGAAAAAGCGGACGCCCGTTTGCCAAAACCATTGAACTCGACGACTCAATGATCACGCATGAGCCCAAATTTCTTTCAGAAAATCTGATCATTTTCCCCAAAGTGGGCAAAGGCGCGAGGTATTCATTCATGTTTCCGCGGTCAAATGCGGCGCTGGTCGAAGTGATCGTTCAAGATCTTCGCGTTCGTGTGAGTTCGCCGATATGGCCGGTCGATCCGCCGCACGCCGCGGCAGCTGACGACGCCAGCGAGGAATCACACGGGCAAGCGGTATCGACCTGACGAATAGCAGGGACAGGCGCGCTGCGCTGCTTCGAGCCGGAGTGGCGAAGGGCGCCGCAGCGCGGCGTTCCTATCCACGGAACATCTTTCGTTCTCGGTTACACCACGATAGAACGGTCTCGAACTATCGTAATAATGCTCTTAACCGATCGATATGCTGAGTTGCACGAGACGACGCGCGTCCGTGAGCGGGCGCTCCTCCCGCCGCATCGAATTCCCAGTGAACTGGAGCTGCAAGCGCGTTGGTTCGCCGGCGATTTCGGCAAACAATTCGTCACGACCACCGGCGATAAGGTCGACATCGTCCAATTCGGCACTTGGAATCGTGAAGCCGGACCGGATTTTAGCGACGCCGTGATTCGGGTAAACGGTCGTGAGCCAGTACGCGGCTGCATCGAAATTGATCTCATCGATCGCAACTGGGAAACGCACGGCCACGCGACGAATCCGGCGTTTGAAGAGGCGGTGCTGCACGTTTTCGTCGAGAAGAGCGACCGCGAATTTTTCACGCGCACAAAATCGAACCGCAACGTGCCGCAGGTTCGCCTCAATCCCGCTGTCTTGCCCGAGGCATTCAGCGCAAATATTCCGCTGGCGTGATCGCGCAACGTTTGCCGCTCAAGCTGCTACGCGAAAACACCGAGGACAACCAAGCGACGCTTTTTGGCGTTGCCGGATTTCTGGAGGCCCCTGACCTCGGCGTCTTCAAAAGATCGACAAGGGA
>CATPAV010000203.1 GCA_955652245.1 uncultured Candidatus Udaeobacter sp.
GCCGGGCACAGTGCCAAATTGCGCGGAGGCGGGAGTGCTCGGCGTCTTGCCGGGTATTATCGGCATGTTGCAAGCGATTGAGACGATCAAATTGATCGTCGGCATCGGTGAACCGCTGGTCGGACGTCTCCTCCACTTTGAGGCGCTGAAAGTAAAATTTCGCGAGCTTAACTTGCGGCGCGATCCGCAATGCCCCGTTTGTGGGGAGAATCCGACAATTTTTTCTCCGATTGATTACGAGGAATTTTGCGGCGCGCGCCTGCTGCGCGACGACGGCCATGTCACGACAATCAATGTGCATGAGTTGAAGCGAAAAAGGGAAGGCAACGGGGCGTTTGCGATTATTGATGTGCGGGAACCGTTCGAATACGAAATCGCGCGAATCGAAGGTTCGAAATTAATTCCGCTGGGCGAATTGCCGACGCGTCTTGATAAGCTTGAGCAGGAGGAAGAGATCATCCTGCTTTGCAAGAGTGGCACGCGCAGCGCACACGCAGCTGAGTTGCTGCGCACTGCTGGGTTCACACGCGCGTACAGCCTCGAAGGCGGCCTCGACGCATGGGCGGACGAGATCGACCCGGCGATGCAGAAATATTAAAGTCTATTTGACGGCCGCCGCCAAATCCTCTGCGCTCGGCACCTCATTCCATTGCTGGAGTAATTCTCCATTTCGGCCGAAGACGAAGACGTGGAAATCTGCGGCTTCGGGTTGTCCGCCGAGTCGCGACGACGCCGTCCCATCAAAATCCGCCACGGCGAAAATGTCGCTTCTCGCACCACTTGCAATTTTCTTTGCATCGTATCGTGCCTGAAGCCGCTTCGCCTCTTCGTTGAGGCGATGCCGCACCAACATGGTCGCGATCTTGCGCCCGATCCCGGTGTGCTTGTTGGCGAAATGGAGAATCGTAATCATTCTGTAACTTGGATTACCGAGACAATAATCGGGAACACTATCACCAACGGAGCGTGCCTTGTCTGAATCCGCAGTTGTGGCCAGAACGACGACACTGATGTGACCGTCAGCGGTGGAAAGCGTATGTCCATCGACATCGACAAAACTGAGTGCATAGCGTTGTCCATTCGAAAGCGTCCCATGTAGAGGCACAGCGAAAAAGAACGACACTGCTGTCGCAAAGAAGAAGAATTGAAGTGCGCGCAGGCTCACAAGTGAGGATAAATTAGACAGTAAGCGATTCAACTAATCACGGCTTGAAAGAGTAAAAGAATTGCAGGATCGCACGAAACGCTTTGCAGTCGCTGTTGTGCGGTTCTTCTCGCGACTGCCAAAAGACCGAAGCCGCAAGGGTAATCGGATGTCAATTACCCCGGGCGGGCACCTCCGTTGCGGCAAACTACCGGGGAGCTTTTTGTGCTCGATTCGCTCCGGATTTCATTTTCGAAGATTAGCGTCGTTCTGGAGGAAGCTGATAAAACACTCTTTTGGCTCGAATTGCTGGCGGCTGCAGGCATCATCGAATCACGATTGACGTCAAGCCTCAGTGCCGAATGCAATGAACTGCTTATGATATTTTCGGCGTTGTTCGCCACCGCGAAAGCTATTCGTTTATTCACTAAATCGTTGATTTGTTAAATGACAAAGCATTATCGCATCGCGATCGTCCGCGTTTGGTTGTCGGTTCTTTTCGCCTTTGGTTTTGTTGCCTGCGATCGGGTGATGACTTCGCGCTATACCCAACTGGTTCAAGACGCAGATGGGAAATCAGCGCAGGGAGATTTTGCGCGCGCGATCAACCTTTACGAAGCCGCACTAGATGACAGCCCGCGATGCGCCGACGTCCATTACAAGCTGGCGCTACTCTACGACGACAAACTGAATGATCCGATCAGTGCGCTGCACCATTTTAAGCGTTATCTCGCGCTCAGTCCAAATGGCTCTCATGCAAACGATGTGAAGAATTCCATAAAACGTGATGAGGTCGCGGCGCTTACGATCTTGTCAGGCGACTCCGTCGTGCCTCGAGCCGAGGCCGCCCGGTTGCGAAATGAAAATCTTAATCTGCACAAAGAACTCGAAGCACGCTCTGCAACATTTCGGAGTGCGCCGGATAAATCACGAGCACGCGATATAAAGCCGGGAAAAACCGCCTCGACGAAATCGGGGGGCCGAACCTATATCGTTCAATCAGGCGATACGCTCGCCTCGATCTCGCGAAAATTTTACAAATCCTCGGCGCGCTGGGAAAAGATTCTCAATGCGAACAAGGAAAGCATCCACAATCCTGAAAATCTGAAGGTTGGCCAGAGCTTGATTATCCCCTAGCGCTTTGCTTTGGGGAGGACACGTCGCGATCATGTACCGTCCTACCAGACGTTTTGCGCGCGCGATCGGATTTCTTTACGCGCTACGGCTGCTCGGGCGATACAACCGGCGGGCCCACAATCCCGCCCCGCCAATGTTACCCGGGTTGACTGTGCCGACTATGGTGCTGTTGATGTTTCCTACATCCACTCCAGGCGGGCGAAAGAACGCCGTCTCAATTGGTGGTTGCAGGCCCGGAATAGCTGGAAATCCGGCGAACAACTCGCTATTCGCGATAAATTCTGCGACATTGAAAGGTACCGGCTGACTCAAGCAGAATTAATGTCCCTTTCGACATTAGAGCCGCGAAAATCGGGCCCCACCAGCGCACGCTCTGCCCGATATGACTCCGTGCTGTCATCTAGAAGCCGAGAGCGGCGCGTTGCCACGGAACCAGCAAAGTTGTTGCGCGAGTTTGGTCCGCAGCGATCACCCCGAGCGTGCTACGTGGAGCGATAAAAGACGGCTCCAAATCGAGTTCCATTGCCGCGCGATCCCGTCGCCGTCGCAATTCTTCGGTCCGAGCTATCATCTCCGCGCTCGGCCGTGTTACGGAGCGGCGCCGCGAAACCGGCCATTCCGATTCGCGCGACTGTAATGCGCTCTGCGCTGCTGCGCGAAATGCCTGACGCCGTCGCGAGGAAAAATGTCTGTAATCAGGCAGCTTTTCCGAGGCGAAACTTACCGCTGCATTCAGCAGCTCGTGATTTTGCAAAATATGAAATGGCGGCCGGTCCGCCGCCTGCGCTTCTTTCTCGCGCCATTGCCACAGCGCGCGTAACACGGCAGCCGCCCGGCCGCGCAGCAAAGCAGATCCACGAACGCGCCAAACTTCGTCCTCATCGCGCACACGTTCCACCGCCGCCTGCTCGATTGCGCGTTGGCAGGATTGCTGCAACCAATCGAGGTGATTGCGTTCTCGTAACTGCGATTCGAGGCGTTCGGCCAGCGGCAACAAGTAATGCGTGTCATTTATGGCATATTGGAGCATTCGCGCGGGGAGAGGACGCCGCGCCCAATTTGCCTTTTGAGAACCCTTGCCAAGTTCCACGCCGAAGTACCGTTTCACCAAAGCAGCCAGACTAAATTCACGAATCCCGAGCAGGCGCGCTGCAATCACGGTGTCAAAGAGGCGCTGCGCGGTAAAGTTCAGCCCTCGACGGAGTAGTCGCAGGTCGAAATCCGCGCCGTGTAAAACGATTTCTTTTCGCTCCAGCGCGGCGCACAACGGCGCAAGATCGACACCGGCCAGTGGATCGACAACGTAATCCCGCCCCGGGAGACTGACCTGGACCAGACAAAGTTTCTCTCGATAACAATGGAGACTGTCGGCTTCGGTATCGACCGCCACGCGATCGACAGCCTCGATTTGCCCAAGCAGCTCGGCCATCTTCGCGGCAGTCGCGATCGGACCTCTTAAGAAGGACGAATGACGAATGTCTAATGACGAAGGAATGACGAAATCCGAGTGAGGAGAAGAAGTCTCCGATCGCTTATTCGTCATTTGAGCATTCGGGCTTCATTCGTGCTTCGTCATTTGCCACAGAAATCACTTCAATCCGCTCAAAAGCAGTTCGGCGTTGGTTTTCGTCGCTTCGAGATTCTCGATTAACTTCTCCATCGCCTCGATAGGAGGAAGCGCCGCCATCGTCTTCCGCAACATCTGCACGCGCTCCCATTCATCGGGATGATACAGTAAATCCTCGCGGCGCGTGGCCGATTGCAAAACGTGTATCGCCGGATAAAGCCGCTTCTCGACCAGCGCTCGGTCGAGATGCAACTCCATGTTCCCGGTACCTTTGAACTCTTCAAAAATCAATTCGTCCATGCGGCTGCCGGTTTCGATCAACGCCGTCGCGAGAATTGTGAGGCTGCCACCTTCCTCGACATTTCGCGCCGAGCCGAAAAATTTCTTTGGTTTGATGAGCGCCTTCGCGTCGACGCCTCCAGACATGGTCCGGCCTTTGCCTGGTTGTAGATTATTATAGCCGCGGGAAAGCCGCGTGATGCTGTCGAGTAAAAGCACGACATCTTGCTTCATTTCTAACAGACGTTTGGCGCGCTCCAGGACCAACTCGGCGACCTGCACATGTCGATGGACGCTTTCATCGAAGTTCGAATGATAAATCTGGCAATCAATTTCCCGCTCCAGATCGGTCACTTCTTCCGGCCGTTCGTCCACTAACAGCAGAATGAGGGCGATCTCCGGATGATTTACCCGAATCGCTTTAGCGATTTCCTTGAGCAAGATTGTCTTGCCCACTCGCGGTGCCGCGACAATGAGGCCACGCTGCCCCCGTCCAAGCGGTGCCAGCAAATCAACTGCCCGGGCGCTGATGGAATTCGTCTTTGGATTTTCGAGCATGATCCGACCTTGTGGAAACTGTGGCGTCAGTTTGTCGAAGTCCGTCGGCTCGCGCCACTGGTCCGCTGGTTGGCCTTCGATCATTGTGATTTGTTCAAGCGTAAGGAACTTCTCGCGGTGACCCGGGAGCCGTATTATTCCGGCGAGTTTCTGACCGGGACGCAGGCGATATTGCTCGATCGCCTCGCGTGGAACGCAAACATCCTCGGGGACAGGCAAAAAGTTCAATTTCGGCCAGCGAAGCATAGCGAACGAGTCGTTCACTTGATCGAGAAAGCCTTCCGCCGTAACCATTGCCCCGGCGTCTAATGCCGCACGAGTTACGTCAAGAATGTGTTGATGACGCGAGCGCGCCGGATGCAGATGCAGATCCAAATCGCGGGCCAACGATTCCAGCTCTTCACCCGAAAGTTCTTGCAGTCCGTTCAGATCAATTGGGGGCGCCGTAGCTGTAGTCGGGAGCACTGACCCCGGCCCTCTGACAGCGACCCCGGCTGCACCACCCTCATTTACTAACATTTCGACCATCATTGCTTTAGCCAGAGCGCGACGAGCCTGCGCGCCTGCTCGCCAAGGGCCGCACGAGCGCCGTTATTCCAAACCACGTGGTCTGCCCGTCTGATTTTTTCGTCGAGAGGCATTTGTGAGTTGATCATTTGTTCAGCCGCGGAGTGTTCAAGCGACGTGCGCTCCATCAGCCAGCGTAATTGAGTCCTGTAGGAACAGGCGACCACGACCACTCGATCGCACAACTTTTCACCGCCGGTTTCATAAAGAAGTGGGATATCAGCGAAGAAAAAATCGGGAGAGTTACGATGCGTTTCCGCTTCCGTGCTCCATTGGCGACGAATCCGCGGATGGAGAATTTGTTCGAGCGCGCGTCTTTTAGCCGCGTTGGTAAAGACTGTATGGCGAAGCGCCTCTCGATTCAACTCCCGATCGACCGAAAAAATCGCACTCCCAAATTCGCGTCGAATCTCTCTTTTAACCTCCAGATCAAGATCGACAAGTTGATGCGCAGCCTGATCGGCGTCGAAAAACTTGGCGGCGGGAACAATCTCGCGGAGACATTCGCAAAAGCTGGTCTTGCCTGTGGAAATTCCGCCGGTGATCCCGATGACAGGCATTTAAGTGAAGATTAAAAAGGAGCCCGGTTGAGCGCGTTTTATTCTCCACATCCGCGACGACTTGTCTAACTCACTTCTCGCTCTTTCAGCAAAAAACAATCAGCCGCCACGCGGTCAGACGCGGCGGCTGATTCCCAGAGATTGATTTTTTAAAGGATTAATCAGTACTACTTGCGGCGCAGCCTTGCGCATTTCAAGCTGGACGCTCACTTTCTGGATTTGCGCAGCCTGCTCTTTCAAGGCGACAGTAAGGGCTTTGATTTCCTTTTGCTGTTGCGAGGAGCGCGATTTGATTATGCCTTTTTGCAGCCCATTAAAGCTGCATATCTTCTCAAAATATGACGCAACAGATCTTGGCAGGAAAAACAGGTGTTGTCTTTGGTGTGGCGAACAAGCGCAGCATCGCTTGGGCAATCGCGAAAGCCTGGGCCGCGGCCGGTGCGCGCTTGATTTTTAATTATCAGGGCGAGCGGCTAAAGGAAAACGTCGAGGAACTCATCGGTGAATTTGGAGAAAAGACACCGCTATTTCCCTGTGACGTCTCGAGTGATGATGAGATCAAGGCATTCTTCGGAAAGGTTCGCGGAGAGACCGATCGGCTCGAGTTGATGCTGCAC
>CATPAV010000204.1 GCA_955652245.1 uncultured Candidatus Udaeobacter sp.
CATTCATCTCGACTGGCGGAGGCGCCTCGCTGGAATTACTTGAAGGGAAAGAACTTCCTGGTGTGGCGGCGTTGAGCGACAAAACTTAGACAGAATTAACAAAATGGGCAGAATTGGTTTCTGCTCGAAATCATTTTGGAGGTTCTGTCCATTCTGTCAGAAAGATTATGCGAAAAAAAATCGTCGCCGCCAATTGGAAGATGAACATGATGCAGGCCGAGTCGGCGCGCTTTGTCGAATCGCTGCTGCTTGAGATTGGCGATGTGGCTGATGTCGAAGTTGTCATTGTGCCGCCGTTTACCGCGATCGCGAAAGTGATGGAGGCGCTTGGCAATGCTCAAAACATCAAGGTCGGCGCGCAAAACATGCACTGGGAACGGAGCGGCGCCTTCACGGGCGAGATCAGCGCGGCGCTGCTGCGCGATTTGTTTGTGCATTATGTAGTGCTCGGGCACAGCGAACGCCGCAGGTTATTTGGTGAGACGGATGAAATCGTGAACCGCAAAGTGCGTGCCGCGCATGAAGCGAGCCTGCGCCCGATCGTGTGCGTAGGCGAAACGCTCGAGCAACGCGACCGCGGTAATGTCGATAAAATCCTGTCGATCCAACTGCGCGGCAGTCTTGGCGGTCTGGGCCCGAAGGAATTACAAGAGACGGTCGTCGCGTATGAGCCAGTTTGGGCAATCGGCACAGGCCGCAATGCCACGCCCGAGCAAGCGCAGGAAGCGCATGCCTTTATCCGCCGCACGTTGCGCGACATGGCCGATGATACAACCGCCGAGCGCGTCCGCATTCAGTACGGCGGCAGTGTCAAACCGGAGAACGCGCGTGAGTTAATGAGTCAGCCCGACATCGATGGCGCCCTCGTTGGTGGCGCCAGCCTCGATCCGCGCAGCTTCGCCCAAATTGTAAACGCGGCCCGCAACGAAGGTAGCGGCGATTGACCTCAATCGCCTTTGTGCGGATCGAAAACTGAGGCGGTTCGGTGAACCGCTCCTACCAGTTATTTCTTAATTTCCAGATAAGTGCGCGATTGCACATGGTTCGTGCCGGGCTGGAGTTCTTCGATGCGCATTTGTTTCAGGAACCAACGATTGTCGATCTTTTGGGCTGAGACCGCCTCAAACCGCTTCACGAGCTGGCCATTCCAATCGTAGCCCTCCATCCGCATGAGCGCGCCGCTCGTCTTGTCGATCCACAAGAGCACATCGGAATATTGCGACTCGCGCGAGGGCGCGCGTAATTGCAGCTTCCAGCAGTTGCGGGTGCGGACATTTTCTTCGCCCAGGACACGCGCGGTTTGCCAGTAGAGAAATTTGAACGCGAGATCTTCGTAGGTAAGGCTGGTGCCGCGGATTTTTTGACTGAGCCTTCCCGTTGCAAACTTTTCCGTTCCTGCGCCGGTGACGAAGTCGAGGCGCGAGCTGTTTTGCCCGAGACGCAACTGCAAAACTTCGTCAGGATTCGTGAATGAATAGCGAATCAGCGGCCCGTTTTGCGTGAGACGAAACGGGATAACGATATCGTTCTCGCGTAGCTGACCCTGAAGATCGATCTGCTGTCGCGCTTCGATCATTCGGACCGAAGCCAGAATTTGCTGTGCGGAAGGTGGAGGCGCGCCGTGGGTTAGCACGGGAAGGAAGATCGTTGAAGCGATGAAGAGTTGAAGCGTTGGACCAACCGACAACCCAACCATGCAGGGAAATAATCGCTTCATCGCTTTAACGCTCTAACGCTTTAACGACACTGTTTCAACGTTGCTCCATTTGGCGCTGCTTCTTATGGTGAGCTCGACCGAAAGTGGACCAGACGATTTTTCATCTCATTAACGAACAATGGACGAGTCCGGCGCTCGACTTGTTCATGGCGGCGCTCAGCGATAGCGAGATCTGGAAGCCGTTGCTCATCGCAATCGCGCTTGGCGCGCTTTTTTTTGGCGGATTCAAGGCGCGGGCGTTCGTTGTGTGTTTGGTCTTTTCTTTGCTGATCGCCGAGGGGATTACCAGCATTCTAAAATCGGCCATTGATCGTCATCGTCCCAAGCAAGTGCAGAGCGTGCGGATGGTCGAATTGCAAAGGACACGCCCGAAATTCATGACGTTGTTCAAGAAACCGACCATCCGGTTTTCCGATCAATCCGATCGAAACCGCTCGGGACCGTCGTTTCCATCGGGACATATGACGAACAACACGATCACCGCGGTGTATCTGACGTTCTTTTATCGGCGACGTGGCTGGCTTTATTGGATCATCGCGGCAGCTGTCGGTTATTCGCGAATTTATCTCGGCGCGCATTGGCCAAGCGACGTGATTGCGACGCTGTTTCTGGCCGCCGGTGAAGCGTTGCTCCTGCTCGGATTATTTGAACTGATCTGGAGGACAGCGGCGCGAAAGTTGGCGCCGAACCTTTACGCCCGTCATCCCAGTCTGATTGGAAATGTAAATTCGCAAGCCGGAGGCTCGCGCCACTTTCGATGAGCACGACGCGCGCGGTCTGGTTTTTTGTCATCGCGCTGACGGTGATTCGATTGTTGATGTTGGCGACGACCGACCTCGAATTTGACGAGGCGCATTACTGGATGTGGTCGGAGCGGCTGGCGCCGGCCTACTTCAGCAAAGGCCCCGGCATTGCCTTCGCTATGCGTGCAAGCACGGCGATTTTCGGCGCAAACGAGTTCGGCGTGCGCTTTTTTAGTCCAGTGCTCGCAGCGGGCACGAGCCTCCTCTTGTTTTATTTCGCGCGACGATTGTTCAGTCCGGCGGCCGGATTGTGGGCAGTGATCGGCTTGAATGTCACACCGATTTTCAACATCGGCGCATTCCTCATGACGATTGATTCGCTATCGGTCTTTTTCTGGTTGGCGGCGATGTTTACATTCTGGCTCGCGCTGGAACGAAGTCCGCGCTTTTCATTGTATTGGCCAATCACTGGATTGCTAATTGGCCTTGGATTTCTCTCCAAATATACGAATGCGCTTGAGCTTGTGTCGATTCTGCTCGTGCTCGCGCTGGCTCCCCGGCTCCGACAGGAGTTTGCGCGGCCGGGCTTGTATTTGCTGCTCGGAATTTTTGCTCTTTGCACAATCCCGCCGATTGTCTGGAACGCGCAGCACGCCTGGATCACATTGACGCATTTGCGCTCGCGCGGCGGTGTTGAGCAGGGCTTTGGCCTCCATCCGCTCGAGGTAGTTTCATTTCTCGGGGAACATTTTTTGGCGTATTCACCCTTCCTGTTTCTCGCGCTGGCCTGGGGCGTGATCGCGAGTTGGCGGCGCGTGAATCAGCAATTCAAAGTGTTATTTCTAATGTGGTTTGGATTGCCGGTATTCGTCTTTTACCTCCTTTTATCGATTAACAAGAGTGCCGCTCCAAATTGGGACGCG
>CATPAV010000205.1 GCA_955652245.1 uncultured Candidatus Udaeobacter sp.
GCATTTGAATTGAGCGTGATAGACGACTTCTAACCGGATGAGCGTACATAAATGGCGCCAGTCAGCTTCGACGATGCGTTTGTCGAACTAGTAGAGACTTGCGGACAAGCGCGCCTCCAATTGATCCAGCGCTTCAAATAGTATTCGGCAGGAAATTTCGTATGGCCGTTGGCGCGTAGCAAACCCGGCGTTATAAACGCCATTGTTCACGTTGTCGTAAAGGAAGTCCGAGAGGTTCCTGTGTTCGTCCTCGATATCTTTCGGGAAAAGATCGACATCCTTATTTTGCGCGACTGCATTAAAGGCATCGTTAAACATCCGGCAGATGTCGTCTTCGCAATTATTGACGATCTTTTTCGTTTCCTTGTCCCAAAGCACCGGGACAGTGACACGGCCGTCGAAATTCGGATCGGTTGCCGCGTACGCTTGGCTGAGAAAATGAAAACCATTGACCGGATCGGTCGATAGAGGGATGACCTCTGCGTCGTCCCATTTTTTATCAGGATCGCGAAATGCCCAGCCCTTGTCGTCGCGAATCGGATCGACAATCGTCATGCCGATTGCGTCTTTGAGTCCTTTTAGTTTTCGAAAGATAACGGTGCGACTCGCCCACGGACACGCGAGCGAGACATAAAGATGATAACGACCAGCCACTGCGGGATACGACGTCGATCCATCTGCGGAAATCCATTCGCGAAACGCGTCCTCCTGCCGTTGAAATTCCCCGGAGTCTGACTGCTCGGTTGGAAATTGCGCTTTCATTCGGCCTTTGCCTTTCAAAGGAAATCGTGCGCCAGCGATCTTGCGCCGTCTGATTGTAGGGCGTCTGTGTCAGACGCCAATCTCTTAAGTTAGCGTTTCACAGAAACGCCCTACAATTATTCAAGTCATCGTGGGGGGTTAGCCTCTATTGGCGCGGCCGAAACAGGGCGGCGTCGAGAATGGACCAAAGGTGGATGACCCATCCCAGCAAAACAAACCAAAGCACTGCGGCCAGGCAAAACTGGACAATCGCCATCAGCAGCCGGCCTTGAAGCAATTGCCCCAGGCCAGGAATAAAAAAACTGCAAAGCGCGGCAAGAACATTACCCGCCGAACCTTGACCCGCCATGCTTCGACGTTATGACCGGATGCAAGATCGACAAGTGATTTGTGAACGCACTGCTTACGCCGCGGTCGAATTGACAACGAAAAATGTGAGTGATAACGTCGCGCGAATTTCCGCGGAGGTGCATACGTTACTGAACAGTCAGGTTTTGGTGCTCAATCGCCTGTGGCAGGCGGTGAACATCTGCAGCGCGCGGCGCGCGTTCGCGCTGGTCTATGCAGGCCACGCCCACGTTGTCTCGTCGGATGAAGCCAACAATTTTCTGACACACGATTTCGAAAGTTGGCGCGATTTTTCCACATCCGCGCCGGAACAGGAAATGGTGACGACCATCTCGTGGCAGATCCGCGTCCCGCGCGTGATTGTGCTGCTCTTTTTCGATCGTCTCCCAAAGAAGGAAGTGAAGTTTACGCGTCACAACGTTTTCGAGCGCGACAAGAACACCTGCCAGTATTGCGGCCATATTTTCGAGCGAAATGAGCTGAATCTCGACCATGTCGTGCCGCGCGACAGAGGCGGGACGACGACATGGGAAAATGTGGTTTGCTCGTGCATTGAGTGTAACACGCGCAAAGGCAACCGGCTCCCGCAGGAAGCGCACATGGGTTTGATTCGCAAGCCGAAGCGACCGAAGTGGCGCCCGTTCGTGCATGTCACATTTTCTGCGCCGCAGCATGAAAGCTGGCGGCACTTTGTCGATCTTGCCTACTGGAACGTCGAGCTGAGCGATTGATTTCGTTGAAGCGCTGCAGCGAATTCGCTTCAACGATTTAACTATTTAACGCTTCAACGCATCCAGAATCGGCTGCGGATAAACGCCGAGCCCGATGATCGCAAGGATCAGCGCGCTCATCGCAAAGCGCGACAGCGCGCTGATTGGGATCTTGTCCATCTTGGCGGTAGATTGCCAATACATTGCCCGGACAACTTTGAGGTAATAATAAAAACCGCAGCCCACAGTAATCACACCCACGACGAGCAGCGCGATTTGGCGCTGGGCGATGGCGGCGTAAAAGATGAAAAACTTTCCGAGAAATCCGGCCGTGAATGGCACGCCGGCGAGCGAGACCATTGCAATGAGCATGGCAAAGGCGAGAAATGGCGAGCGCTTCCCTAATCCATCGAAGTCCGAAATCCGATCGCCGGTCTGCTGCGAGACGATCACGAGGACGGCAAAGCTCAAGAGCGTCATTAGTAAATAAGCAGCGAGGTAAAAGATAACCGCGCGGCCGTCAAAGCACGCCACGCCGATTAGCAAATAGCCGGCGTGCGCGATGCTCGAATAGGCGAGCAGCCGTTTCAAATTGCCTTGCGGCAGCGCAGCCAGGTTGCCGTAGATCAGAGTTAAGATTGCGATCAGAACGAGCAATCGGTGCGTCTCGGGCAGCATTAGAAATGGACGTAACACACGCAACAACACGACAAAACCGGCAGCTTTCGATCCGACCGAAAGATAGGCGGTAACCGGTGTGGGAGCCCCTTGATAAACATCCGGGACCCAAATTTGAAACGGCACAGCTGCGATCTTGAAGCCCAACGCGACGAGAACCAGCACCATCCCGAAGAGCGCCGCGCTGCGATCGATGCCGGTATTCGCCAATGATTCGGTGATGCGCTGCAGATTTGTCTGGCCGGTTACTCCGAAAAGCCACGTTATTCCATACACGAGAAACGCTGTGGAGAGAGCGCTCAGCACGAGATATTTCACTCCGGCTTCGAGGGTCACCGGGTTGCGTCGCGTGAAACTGACCAGGACATAAAAAGAAATCGTCACGAGCTCGAGCGAGACGAAGATGAAAATGAAGTCGATCGCGGACGCCATGTACATAAGCCCCGCGCACGTGAAAATCGGGACTGCAAAAAATTCGCCGAGGGCCGATCGCAGCTTTCCGCCTGCAACTGAGTTTTCGACTACCGGGGCGTAATCGATCATCATGATCAGCACAAGGATTGTCGTAAGCAGCGCGAATTGCTTAAAGAAAATCGACAATGAATCGGCTGTATAGAAACTCCAGAACCCGGTGGCCTGATCAGCTGAAGGGCTCGGAGCAACGAAAAAACTCGCCACAAACACCGCCGCGAGACCGAGAATTCCAGCGAAAGCTAAAAGACGCTTATCGATCTTCGTGGCAAACGCTTCGAACATGAGAATGACCATGCCCAGGATCAGCACTGCAATCTCGAGTAATGGCGCGGTAATCACCTTTATTTGTTCGCGCTGAGATAAGGACGAAACGCAGGCGTTATGATTTGCACAAACGATTGCGGGAAAAATCCGTAGCAAAGCAGCGCGCCGACTAGCAATGCGACGGGCGCACACAGCATCGGACGAAGATCGACAAGATCCTTCCAGCGCTCCGCCAGCGTTCCCATGAATGCTTTGCGATAGGCGCGCAGCATGTAAACCGTCGAGATCACCACACCCCAGAGTCCGAGTACGGTTGCAATTTGAAACAGACAAAACCGTTCTATTTCCCAGCCGTTTTTGAATGCACCAAAGAAGATCATGATTTCGCCGGCAAAATTGGCGAACCCAGGGAGCCCGCTCGCGGCGAACGCGCCCAGACCAAACGCCAGTCCCGCGAAGGGCATCACCTTTGCGAGACCGCCAAGATCATCGAGCAACAATGTGCCGGTGCGCTTGCGTATTTCACCGGCAATAGCAAACAGCAGCGCGATCGAAAGGCCATGGGCAAACATTAAAGCAGCAGCGCCAGTCACGCCGAGAATATTCGCGCTGGCGATTCCGAGAAAGATGTAGCCCATGTGCATGACGCTCGAGTAACCAAGCATCCAATCGAGCCGCTTCTGCGCGATTGTGACCAGCCCGACATAAATGATGTTCCCTAGTAACAGCACGACGAGCAGACTAGTCCAATGGCGCGCGCCATCGGGGAGCAGGGGAATTGCCAGTCGGAGCAAGCCATAGAGACCGAACTTTTTCAGCACTCCGGCGTGCAACATCGCCGCTGGCGCCGGCGCGGACGCGTAAGCTTCCGGCGCCCAAGTGTGAAATGGAAACAGCGAGACAAGAATTCCAAAGCCAATAAGCAGCAGCAGGTAAATATGGCGCTGCGCTTCCAGTGAAAATTGCCCCAACGCGGCGGCAGCTTTCAGTGCGCGAATATCGAAACTGCGCGATGCAACTGGAACGCTTTGATACAGGAGGATCAAGCCAAGCAGCAAAATGAAGCTTCCGACAGCGAGATAAATCGTGATCTTCCACGCCGCCACGGTCTTATTCCCACTGCCCCAGATTCCAATTAACAAAAACGTCGGGATGAGCGCCAACTCATGAAATGCATAAAAGAAAAATAAATCGATTGAAGCAAACGCGCCGATCGCGCCCCCGGAGATCAGCAGGAGACAGCCGTAGAACGCATTTTCATATCTGTCGATCTTGCCGGTAAACCAAACCGCGGCCAGGGTGACGATCGTGGCGAGCAGCACCATGACCATGCTCAAGCCGTCTAGTCCCGTCGTGAAACTCAAATGCCAGTCGGGCGATATACTGAAGGAGGTGACGTGCTGATAATCGCGCTGCCATCCTTGCAAGGAACCGAGGAGAAATAATGTGATCGCGAGCGTTAACATGGATGCGACCAACGCCGTCTTGCGAGCGGGCGCGCCGACCATGATCAGAATGGCTGCAACGATCGGGCAAAAGATGACGAACAGAAGCATCAGTGGAAAAGGGCGAAATAGATGAGGGCGACGATCCCCAAGCCGAACAGGAATAGATAAGCCTGCAGATTTCCCACCTGAATCAGCCGCAGCAGCGCGCCGGCTCCCCAAGTTCCGCCACTTGCGCCGCCCACGCCGGCGGTGTCGATGATCCAGCGATCAAAGAAAGCAGAGATGCGCGAGAGACGTTCCTGTGTCGAATTAATCAGCCAGCTGTAAAATTCGTTGATGTAAAAGAGCCGTCGTAAAATTTTGATATCAAAAGGCTCACTCGCGCGATTGCGGTAAACGGCGACGGCCAGACCGCTGCCAAGGATCAGCGCGATGATCGCAAGCAGCGGAACAAAAAGCGCGGTGTTCTTTTCCATCGGAAGGACAAGAAAATTCCGTGCGAAGAACGCAAATCCGCTGAGTGTTGCCAGGAAAGCCAGCACGATTAACGGACCGGTCATTACCATGGGCGATTCTTTGCTCTGGTGGGCAATTTCGCTGCGCGGTTTCCCAAAAAACGCGACGACAAGCAAGCGGACGACGTAAAAGGCAGTCAGAAATGCCGTCAACAATCCTAATACAAAGATCGGCATGTTACGTTCGTAGGCGAGCGCGAGAATTGCGTCCTTGCTGAAAAATCCGCTGAACGGCGGACAACCAATCAACGCCAGCGCGCCGGCCGCGAAAGTCAAAAATGTGATCGGAAGATTTCGCGAAAGCCCGCCCATTTTCCAAATGTCTTGCTCGTGATGAAGCATGACGATGACAGAGCCAGTAGCGAGGAATAGGAGCGCCTTAAAAAATGCGTGAGTAAAAAGGTGGAACATGGCCGCTTCGTTTGAGGCGAGACCGACCGCCATGACCATGTAGCCGAGTTGTGACAGCGTGGAGTAAGCGAGGATGCGCTTGATGTCGCTTTGCTGCGTCGCGATCAATGCGGCCAGTACAGCGGTGATCGTCCCGACCCACGCAATGACGAGGAGCGCGGTCTGTGAAGTCTGAATAATGAACGCCACACGGACCAGCATGTAAACGCCGGCTGCGACCATCGTGGCGGCATGGATCAAGGCGGAAACCGGCGTCGGACCTTCCATCGCGTCCGGCAACCAAACGTGCAGCGGGAACTGGGCCGATTTTCCAACCGCGCCGCAAAAAATCAGAAGCGCGGCAACGGTCAGAAACGCCGAGTGAGTTGTTAAGATCGACAATCGCGGCGCGATCTCGGCAAAAACGATCGAACCGGTCGACGCCCAGACCATCAGAATACCAACCATGAATCCGAAATCGCCGATGCGCGTGGTGATAAATGCTTTCTTGGCGGCGTCTGCGGCTCCATCGCGTTCGAACCAATGGCCAATCAGCACATACGAGGTAAAGCCGACCAGCTCCCAGAAAATGAAGAGCATCACGAAATTATCCGAGAGAACGATGCCGAGCATCGCGAACATGAAGAGCGAGAGCGTCGCGAAATAACGGGACTTGCCCTCGTCGTCCCGCATATAGCCGAGCGAATAGATATGAATCAATGCGCCGATCCCTGAGACCAGGACGAGCATTGTCTTGCTGAAATTATCCAACACGAACCCAAGCGGCACTTTGAAAACGCCGCTTATCTCGATCCACGTCGATGCTGGCGCTGAGTTATTGGATTGCATGAAGACTAACCA
>CATPAV010000206.1 GCA_955652245.1 uncultured Candidatus Udaeobacter sp.
AAATGATAGAACGGAATGTGTTTCTCGTAACGCTCGACGCATTTCGTCCATTCCGCGCGAGGTCCGATCAGGCTCATCTCGCCGCGCAACACGTTCCAAAGCTGCGGCAATTCATCGAGGCGAAATTTTCGTAGCGCGCGACCCAGGCGCGTGATGCGGGGATCGCCTACCCGCGTGTAAAGATCTTCGGCTTGTTCGCCGGTCGCCTCTGCCATGGTGCGGAATTTGTAAACCGTGAACGCCGCGTCATCGCGTCCGACACGTGATTGAGTAAAAATAAACGGACGCCCGTTTTTTATCCAGATGGAAAGAGCGATCAAAGCACAGAGGGGGGCGGTCGCGATAAGCGCTAAGGTTGCGATCACGATGTCGCAAAGGCGCTTCAAATAGTGATAGGGCGACATGCGCGCCAGTTGAAAACCAGTTTGTAGCGGCCACACCGGGTCGATCGCGTTGAGAGGCACGTAACGCCAATGCGTCTCGTAGAACGACTCCAGCGTGTAAACGCGTGTCCGTTGGAATTGCGTCCGCACGAGGCGTTCGAGCAGCTCCGGTTTCAGCCGGCCAGGAGCCTCCGCCAGGATCACACCACTATAACGTTCGTTCAGGTTTGCGAGCTTTGTGGCAAAATCGCCCTCCAGCAGCGGCAAACCCCGGCCTGCGATCGGTTGCCCGATTCTCTCGCGTTCCAGATCCACAAACTCGAGCCGCTCCCGATTCGGCGAAGCTTTGTAAGCGTGATAAAATTGCGCCGCCGCTTCACCGGCACCAATAACTAGGAAAACCTTCGTCGCGCTATTGCGGGCGACAAAGATGCGGATCCCCCTTCTGTAGAAAATGGAGATCGGGAGGAAGACCGAAAAACTGACCAAGAGCACACTGCGGCTCGGGTGTATGGATTGATCAAACGTTGCCGCCGAATAGAGAAGGAAAGAACTGACGAGCGCCGCGCAGATGAGAGCGAGAATGTGCTCTGTCGTATAAGTCAGGGCACGCATCTCCATATGCCCATCGTACCCACCAATGATAAAAAGGGCTTGGACAATCACGGCGAGCTGGAGCAGCTCGACCAGAAATAAGCCAAATGGTGTCGAGTAAAACTCATCGCCCCTCAGCCACCCCGTAATCCCATAGATGGCCACCCAGGAGAGAGTGTCGAATAGGAGAAGCAGCCCAGGGGCGACCCACTCGGGACGAGGGCGAGTTCGTGCGAGCTGTCTTTGGTCCGCCTCCCCGCTCAGCACGCGATCTTGCTGAACGTCTTCCGGCCGCCAACGCACTTCCCCTTGTTCTCTTGCGGTCATTGGACGTTATGCTAGCCCATTCGTGAAAAATGGGAAGATTTATGGTGGGAGGCCTTAAGGACCTGTTTGCTCGGCTTAACCGGCCCGCGTGCTAATTCATCGATCAAATGAGACATACTAACTGGTTGACCGGAGGGCTTCAGGTTCGACACGCCACGGCTATCGGAAAACGATTGCGTCGGGTGGCTCGGTCTCGCCTAGCATCCAACGATAAACCTGATTCATTTTATGCACCGCCGATTCCCAGCTGTAATGGTCGCTGATCAATTGACGTCCGCGAACGCCCATTTGTCGACGTTCGCTGTCTGATAGTGAAACGGCATTGCGGAGCGCGTCTGCCAATGGATCAATGCCGATTTCTATCCACCAACCGCAACGGCGTTCTTCCAGCTCTTTCCACGGCAGTCCTCGAGTCGTTATAACCGGTACTTCGCAGGCGAGTGCTTCGGCCACGACCATGCCAAAGTTTTCGCTGAACGACGGCAGAATAAACAAATCGGCATTCCAATAATGAGCAAACCTTTCATCGCCCCAGATTGGGCCGGTGAAAGAAATAACATCTTCGAGCCGAGCGGCCGTGATCGCCGTCTCCACTTGTGCCCGGTGGTCATTCTCGTCAGGTCCGATGATTTTGAGTTGCCAATCGACTGGCCGTACGCGCGCCCATGCTGCGACGAGATTTAGCAGCCCTTTCTTCGGATGGACTCGCGACATAAAAATTGCCTGGCGATACCTTCGCTTAGTAGAGGAGCGATGATCCGCTGCCGGGCGCAAGGGGAGCGATACACCATTCGGCACAAGTGCGATCGGACAAGCGACACCGGCCGACCGGATATTCTCAAGCTCCATCGGCGAGGTCGCACGCAAGCATGCTGCTCCGTTTAGAATTCTGTCCTGATAGAGTCTGCGGGCAAAACGCTTCTTGAAGAACGCCTGCTTCAGGGACCATGGCTCCAGCATGCCATGGATAGACACAACATATGGCTTTCCCGTGCGCTTGCTCCAGCGCGCAGCCGCGAGTGAGGTAAATGTCCATACTCCATGCGAGTGGATGAGGTCGGGATTAATTTGCAACAGCCCGCCGAGCATCCCCGGGGAATAGCCGAATTTCTTTGGACCGACCCGCCAGAATCGCCGGAGTTCTGCCGGGCGCCAGGCCACCAATTCAAACGGCGATTCGCTCTCTTTCGGCGCCACGACCACGACCTCCGACCCATCAGATAGCGAATATTGGACGAGGTGATTGACGCTAACGAAAAGCCCGCCGGTCGCTTTCGACAGAGAGGGCACAATGTGAACAACCTTCACGCTGGAATAATCACGCTGCCAGCACCCGATAAAGTTCGGCGTACTGATGAGCGATCGCAGATGCAGAAAAGCGTTTCGCGTTTGCGTATCCCTCTTGGATTAAAAGCTCCCGATAGTTCGCATCATCGATTACTCGTAACACACCACTCCTGATCGACTTCGGGTCGAATGGGTCCACCAAACATGCGGCATCGCCAGCGACTTCAGGCATCGACAGAATGTCACTCGTGATTACCGGGCGTCCTACGGTGTTAGCTTCTAGGATCGGCAGACCGAAGCCTTCATAGGTCGAAGCGAACACCAGCATATCGCAACTTCGGTAAGCGCGAATCATCTCCTCGTCGCCCAGTTCACCTAAAGAACGATAATTGATCTGGAAGCCTCGAAGCGTTTTTTCCTGCTCGGAACTCATTCGCCCGACTACCCGGAGTTCGCAGGAAACACCTGCGAGCGCTTTCGCTACGCGCGCCAGGTTTTTGTTCGCACCAGTGCCGACCTGCAAGATTCGCGGGCATGAGACATTGAATGCCTTAGGCTCTGCCGTGAAGTCCGCGGAAATACACGGCGGA
>CATPAV010000207.1 GCA_955652245.1 uncultured Candidatus Udaeobacter sp.
CATCGTTGGTAGCGGTTGCGACCAGTAATGGTAATCGAGCGCCGTCAGGTTCCACCAACAATCATCGCCGCAGGTGAGCTTCACCACGCCGGACATCAGCATTAGTTTAAAAAGGAGCAGCTTGAGCAAAAACAGCGCAGCGCGAGAGACTGGCGTTTCTTGTCCGCGCTTTTGCCAAAGCTGCCATGGGGCGAGAAAGATCGCCAAGAAACCGGTCTCGAGCAGTAAGATGTCCCATTGAAAACTGAGAAACGTTTGTCCGGCGATCGTTAGCGAGAGATAAGACACGAAAAGGGCGGTCAGACAGATCGCCGGCGCAATTCCAAAAACCAGCAACAAAGAGAAAGCCACGCCGCCCCCGCAGAGGAAATGAAGAAAGGTATTGGTCGAATTGAACCAGCACAGTGTCGGTAAGAGCGAATAGGCCTGGCGGCCCAGCTGTTCATAAACTGCCGGTAGAAATTGATTTACTGGCGAAATGCCGTTTGCTCCAACGAGTCCGTCCACTTGCGCCCAAAGTGAAACGAACGCGATTAAATATATGATGCCGAGTGCGCGAAGAAACCATCGGCGCGCCCAAAAATATGTCGGCGGACGAACCTCTTCTCCCCAAAGCAATCGGGTAACGGTCGAGCCGAACTTCCGGTGACGAGCGATAAAGCTGTAACCGATCTCAGAAATTGCGGCGAAACCGAGGACATGGTCATAACACCACGCCAGCCATTTTCGCGAAGATCGACAAGCTAATGAGCGATAGACAGCTTCGGCGGCAAAAACAGTTTTGCCATCTGGTTCGATGAAAGCGATGGCGCGTTTGAATTGTTTGAGAGGGATTTCCGGAAATCGGGCCGCCGCTTCCTGATAGGTTGCATAATCAATTTGGCCCGCCGTGATTTCGCGCCAGCATTCAATCCAGCGCCTACAAAAATGACATTCGCCGTCCCAAATCATGAGCGGGCGAGCCGGTGGATGGGTGACACGCAAATCCGATCGCGCTTTCATTGCATCCCTCTGTAGCGGCGGTTTCTGACCGTCGCACTATTATTTCGCAATTAATGCGACGCTCATAGAGCGCCGCTACAAATCAAACTCCGCCCAGACCGGCGCGTGATCGGAAGGTTCCTTACCTTTTCGCATTTCGCGATCGATCCCGGCGGCAGTGCACTTTTTCGCGAGTGATTTGCTCGCCAGAATCGCGTCGATACGTAGCCCGCGATTTTTCGGGAAGGAAAGCATCCGATAATCCCACCAACTGAAAAGACCTGTTTCTTTGTGATGCAGTCGGAGCGTGTCGCTGAGACCAGTCTCACACAACTGGCGGAACGCTGCCCGTTCGCTGTCCGAACACATAATCGCGCCGCGCCAAAGGTCAGGATCGTAAACATCCTCATCTTCCGGTGCGACGTTGAAATCGCCGCAAACGATCAGCTCGGCAGTTCCTTCTCTCGACAAACACTCTCGCAACCGTGCGTACCAATTTATTTTGTAATCATAGGCGGATGAACCGACTGCCTGCCCGTTCGGGGCGTAAATCGAGAAGACCCGGATACTGTCGATTGTTGCTGCGATAACCCGCGCTTGTGGATCGACAACTTCGTCACAAAGCGACGCGCGCACATCACGCGGTTCGCTTTTCGACAGAATCGCAACGCCATTGTACGATTTCTCTCCATGATAAGCCGAGCGATAACCAACTGCTTGCAAAGCGAGCGCTGGAAATTGTTCGTCCGTGCATTTCGTTTCCTGCAAACAAACGATGTCCGGTTTCGTTGCGTCGAGCCAGGCAAACAGGCGATCCTGCCGTTTCCGCAAGGAATTGATGTTCCAGGAGGCTATCTTCATTGTGAATAGTGATCAGTGATCGGTGAATGAAATCTGCTCATCACTATTCACTGATCACAGCTCCAATTTGACACCTGGCGACGGGACGACCACTTCTGCGCCTGGAAGATCGGCAATTAACCTCGCGCGCATCCATGCAACAGCGGATGGATCGCCGTGGACGAGCACGATTTTTTTCGGCGAAAGTTTTTTCGCATATTCAATCAACGATTCACGCGACGCATGCGCGCTGAATTGAAATTGCTCGATGTGGCAGCGCACGCACTGCGGCGGCTCATCCGGATCGAACGCGACTTCATCACCCGGTTGCGCATTCCGCAAAATCCCAGCCGGCGAAAGGGGATCCGCATAGCCGACGAAAAAGATCGAGTGCTGTGGATTTTCGAGAAGACGTCGCGCAAAAATATTTGAGAGGGTTTTTGGCGTCATCATCCCGCTCGAGAGAGCGTAAATTCGTCCGGCGCGGGCGGGCGTGTCATGAATTGTTTGACCATTTAAGACGAACGGCGCTGCTTCCTCCATCAGTTGCAAACGCGGCAGTTGCCGTCGGCTGATATGTGCGCGGCGATCATAAATATCAGTCATCTTCGAGCTGAGACCGCCGATGTAAATTGGGAACTCCGGCAGTAATTGTTCGCGGCGAAATTTATAAAACATCGCAAGCACCTCCTGGGTTTTGCCCAGTGCGAAAACGGGAATGAGCACGCATCCGCCGCGTGTGAAAGCACGGTCGATCCCTTCGGCCAGGCGCTGCTCCTCCCCGGCGCGCGTCCAATTTGCGGGTTTGGCGTGATCGCCTCGCGTGCATTCTATAATCAAGATGTCGATCTCCTCTTGCGGAAAGATTGCCCCTTCCATGATCGCTTGATTGTCGAAATTGACGTCACCGGTGTAGAAAATCGTCCGGCCTTCGGCGCGCAGGAGAATGCCAGCTGAGCCGAGGACATGCCCAGCATCGAAAAATTCGAATGTCAGCGCGTCTGTTTTATGCTGAGACGCACGTTCGCCGGAGATCGAGAGGGGGTGGCGCAGCGGGCACCAATGCCAAAGTTCCGAGGCGCGATCGGTTTCACGATGCGTGAAAAGCGGGTATAACGTCGTGCCGATCTCCTCGCGCTGCCGTGTCATTACATTGACTGAGTTATGTAAAAGCGTGTTGCCGATTTCCGCAGTCGTTTCCGTCATGAAAACGCGTGCGTCCGGCTGTCGTCGCATCAGCACCGGCAACGCGCCGATGTGGTCTTGATGGGCGTGTGAGATCAGGATCGCGTCGATTTTCCGCTCCGCGATCGGTTTAAAATTCGGCAGCGCCTCTTCGCCCGCGTTCTTCGGATGCATTCCACAATCGAGCACGAGGCGGCGGCCGGCGATCTCCAAGTAATATGAATTTGCGCCGATTTCGGTCCGGCGGGTTAAGTTGATGAACTTCAAGGATTCAACCGTTAAAAGCATTGAATCGTTAAATCCTTTAACGCTTCAATGCTGTGCGCAAGGAAGAGCAAAAAGCAACAGGCCACCGCTACAACAGCTCCTTAAAAATTCGCATCCAGTTCCCGCGCAGGATTTTTTCAATGTTCTCGTCGCTGAAACCGCGCTCGATCAATCTACGAGTCAGATTTCGCGCATGTGAGTGATTGCTCAGATCGGGAATAAAGTGGGGAGTCGTAAATTTTGCGGCCAGCTCTTTTTTCGCAGAGTCCGGCCATTGCCGGTAAATGAACTCAAAGAAATCGAAGCCAATTCCAACCCCATCAATGCCGATCAAGTCTGCGACGTGCTCGATGTGATCGATAAAGCGATCCAATGTGGCTTCCTCTTTGCGCGGACTAACAAGCACGGCATTAACGCCGATCACGCCGCGCCTTTCGCCGATCATCTTAATTTGTTCGTCAGTTATGTTGCGCTCGATATCATAATATTTCCTCGCGTTCGTGTGTGAAATGATAGGTGGCTTGGTCGTGATCGCGAGAATCTCATCGAATCCTGCCGGACTGATGTGAGCAAGATCGACAATCACTCCGAGCGCTTCGCACGCCTGCACCACATCGCGCCCAAATGCTGTCAGCCCGTCGCGCGGCGAACCGCAAGGCGCGAAAATACCGCCACCGCCCGCGGCGTTGCGCCGGGCATGAGTAAGTCCGATCGCCCGGACACCGAGCTCATAAAAAACGCGCAGCAAATCCAAATCAGTGCCGAGCGGCTCGACCCCTTCCATCGTGATCAGCAGCGCAGTCTTACGAGTCTCGCGCGCATGAAGAATCTCCTGATAGTTCTTGCAAATGGCGAAGCTCCCGCACTCTTCCGCCTCCGTATAAAGTCGGGCAATTTGATCCAGCGCCACGCGCAGACCCATTTCGGGCAGATAGCGATCTTCGATATAAATCGCTGCGCCAAGGACGCCGATAATGCCCGCTTCCAGCCCGGGCAGATAATCGGTCGCCAGTACGTTTGTGCGATCACGTTTCTCGTACAAATCCATCGGCATGTCGAAATGAAGATCGACAACTCCATCCGCGTGAAGCCGATCGATTCGCTGTTCAATTGATTTGGTCATGGTTCGGAAGAAACCGCGAAATACACGGATATTGCGAATACAAAATGATCAGAAAATAAGGGCTCGGGTCGTGCAAAGCGCGCGACGCCTATAAGGATTACCTACCCAGCTCGAGCATTCGAAGGATCGGGACTTCCGCCCGTTTGCGCAGCGGCTCGGGCAAAGTGATTTCCGGCTCCATGTTCAAGAGCGCGTCGTACGCCTTTTCGAGTGTATTCATTTTCATGAAACGGCATTCACCGCAAAAGCAATTGTCGGTGGGCCCGGGAATGAATGTCTTATGGGGAATCTCTTTGCGCAGCCGATGCAACAGGCCGGCCTCGGTGACGACGATGATCTCATGCGCAGGTGACTCTTTACAGAATGTCACCATCTTTTCCGTGGAACAAACTTCATCCGCCAGCATGCGCACGGCATAAGTGCATTCCGGATGCGCGACTACCGGCGCGTCCGGATATTCTTCGCGAATCTTGTTGATGCTGCGCGCTGTGAACTCGACGTGGATATAACAAGTGCCCTGCCACAAATCCATTTTGCGTCCAGTCCGTTCCATTACCCAGGCGCCCAGGTTTTGGTCGGGCACAAAAAGGATATTGCGATCAGCCGGCGCTGACCTGACGATTTTGTCCGCGTTACCGCTCGTGCAAATCACATCGGCGAGCGCTTTCACACCCGCGCTGCAATTGATGTAGGCGATCACGTAGTAATTCTTGTCGACGCGCTCTTGCAAAAATTGCGCCAGCTTTTCCGGCGGACATGATTCGGAAAGCGAGCAACCCGCGTCGAGGTCGGGCAAAATCACCCGCTTGGTCGGATTGATGATTTTGGCCGTTTCCGCCATGAAGTGGACGCCGCAAAACAAGATCACGTCGGCGTCCGTTTTTGCCGCCTGATAACTTAGACCTAACGAGTCACCGACGAAATCGGCAACGTCCTGCAAATCTGGCACCTGATAGTTATGTGCGAGAATCACGGCATTCCGCTCGCGTTTGAGCTCTTGCAGCTCTTCCGCAAGATCAATGCCAGTCCGGCTCAGACCACCGTAGTTTATACCGGCGCTTACCATTGGCTAATATCACGATTTTGCGCCGATTTACAAACCAGCCTGTAGATAAATTGTAGGGCGTTTCTGTGAAACGCCGACCTAAGGTTATGGCGTCTGACACAGACGCCCTACAAGAGCTACAAGAGTGCCGCGTGCATCACGTGAATTGGCGCGTCGCGGTCGAACCAAATGGAAAACGAGAGCGCCCCTTGATGCAGCAACATCGACAACCCGTTTGCGCCACGGGCGCCGGCTTCATCAGCTGCCCGAACCAATGCTGTTTTCGATGGGCCATATACCGCGTCGAAAACCATGTGATGCGGCGCGAGCAGGCGCGTAGCAATCGGCGCTGGATCACTCGGATTCATTCCCAATGGCGTTGCATTTACAATAAGATCGACATCCTGAAGTTGTGCACGCAATGCCGCTTCGTCCCACGGCACTGCTTCGAGCCGGGCCACAGGACCAAGCACCCGCGGTCCGGCAAAAAAGGGCCGCAGTTGATCCGCGAGCGCCATTGCTTTTTCGAGCGTGCGATTGACCAGCACGAGACGTTCGCAATTTTCCAGCGCGCATTGCCAGGCAATTGCATGCCCCGTCCCGCCACCGGCACCAATCACCATCACCCGCAGATCGCGCACGTCGACCGAGAATTCGCTTCGGATGGCTCGTAAGAATCCTTCGCCATCGGTGTTCGAACCAATCAGCTTTTTATCGCGAAGGCGAATCATGTTTACGGCTCCCGCGCGAGTTGCAGTCTCGTCGGCCTCATCGATCTGCTCGAACGCGGCGATCTTGTGCGGCACAGTCAAATTGACTCCAACAAAATCGAGCTCGCGCAGAAAATGTAGTGCCGATCTCAATTCGTTCGCTCGAATATGAAAGCGCGCGTATTGCATGTCGATCTTGCAATGCTTCAGTGCGGCGTTTTGCATTTGCGGCGAGAGCGAATGCGCGACCGGATCGCCGAACACGCCGAGACGGATTGGTAGATTGAGATCGCGCGTCGCTTCCCGCCAATTCTCGAGATCGGCGAGTGTGTACCGCTCCGTCATTTGCTTTTTCTTCATTTGGAGAGGCACGCGCTGTCGTGCCCCAAAAGACGGACGCGACGGCGCGCGTCCCTCCAGTTCGTATTCATTTCGCGCCGAGCTGCGCAATCATCCGGTCGAACCGCGCGAGCACGCGCTCTTTCCCCATCACTTCCAGCATGTGATACAAACTTGGCCCAACTGAGCGGCCGCTTACAGCGACGCGCGCTGGATGAACGAGATCGCCGGTTTTACAGCCAAGTTTCTGCGCCAGCGTTTTGAGACTGGATTCGATTTCTTCCACAGTCCAATTCTCGATTTTGGCGAATTCGTCGCGTAACGCGATCAACCGCTCCGTGGCTTCCGGCTTGCCAAAAACTTTCTCGACCGCCGCCGGATCGAACTCGTACTGCTCGGTGAAAAAATAGCGTGTCCACTCCGGCACATCGCTGAGAAGCTTGACTTTCTCTTTCACGATGGCGAGTGCCGCGCGGAGATAGCCCTTATCGGGTACGTCGATATTCGCCTTTTCCAAGAATGGTCGCGTCAGTTCGACGAAGCGATCGACCGACATTTGCGCGATGTATTGGCCGTTCAACCAAAAACATTTGTCGAGGTCGAATGCAGCGTTGCGTCGATTGATTTTCTCTAGCTCAAAAAGCCTGATGACCTCGTCGATGTCGATCTTCTCGCGATTGTCTTTCGGCGACCAGCCGAGCAGGCAAAGATAATTGCGCACTGCTTCCGCCGCGTATCCCTGCTCCATGTAAGTAGTGACGCGCGCCCCTTCGTCCCGCTTGCTCATCTTGGAACCATCCCGATTCAGGATAAGGGGGATATGCGCAAAGTGCGGCGTCGTCGCGCCGAGCGCTCGATAAAGCTCAATATGCTTCGGTGTGTTTGAAAGATGGTCTTCACCCCGGATGACGTGCGAAATTTTCATTTCAATATCGTCGATCACGTTGACGAAATGAAAAATCCATGAGCCATCGGGCCGGCGAATTGTCATGTCAGGATGCGTCCCCGGATTAGTGAGATCGAAATCGATTTTGCCGCACACAAGATCATCGACCACGACGTGTTCACGCGGCGAACGAAAACGCAGTGCGCCCGCGTCTTCGAAAATATGGCCACCGTCCTGAAGTTGCTTCAGGTAGCGCTCGTAAATATCTGTGCGCTGACTTTGCAAATACGGGCCGAAATCTCCGCCAGCGCGCGGACCTTCGTCCCAATCTAGGCCGAGCCATTGCAAACCCTCGTAAATCGCTTCGGCGGCTTCTTCGGTGTTGCGAGTCCTGTCGGTGTCCTCGATGCGCAAAACGAATTTGCCGCCGTGATGCCGGGCGAAGAGCCAATTGAACAGTGCGGTGCGCGCGCCGCCGATATGCAGATAGCCCGTGGGCGAAGGGGCGAAACGGACACGGATTTCGGGATTCATTGCAGCAACAAATTAGCCACGGATTGTAGCGGCGGTCTATGACCGCCGGTCGATAAATGCGACGCTCATAGAGCGCCGTGACAGAAAATCATTCAATGAAAATTTTCCCAGCGCGTCTCCGCACATGTCGATCTTTGGAGAGATTGATCTTCGCAATCTTCGGATCGAGGAGCGAACGGACGCGTTCGATTACCTCAAATCCGATATCGGCGATCTTTTGTTCGCGAAGCCACGTCAGGATTGCGCGCCGTTGCAATGCAGTCGCTAACCCGCGGAGTTTTTTGACCGCCAGATGCTGATTTCTCGCAGCGGAACGTGCGGCCATCCCCTCGATCCAAGCTTTTTCTTCGGCTGCGATGGTCGCGGCGCGCCAGATGCTCGTCCGAATTTTGCGACCGAGCGTTTTTTCCAAATACGGAATGATGCGACGACGCAGCCGATTGCGCAGCGGAGTGAGATTTTTGTTCGAGGCATCTTCGCGAAATTTCAGGCGATACTTTCGCACGTACCTGTCAATCTCGTCGCGCCAAACTCCGAGCAGGGGGCGGACAATCGTTATATCGACATTATCGATTCGCCGGATGGAAATCTCGCGCATCGCGGCGAGACCGGCGAGAACGGCTCCGAGAAAAAGGTTAATCAAAAACTTCTCGACCAGATCGTCGGCATGATGTGCGAGAAAGATTGTGTGACAGCGTCGTTGTTTCGCGATTTTTGCAAAGAACTTATAGCGCGCCTCACGTGCGGCGGTTTCGATCGACATCTTCTTTTTTCTCGCGATCGCGCGGACATCCGCGGATTCGATTTCAAGATCGACATCATATTTCGCCGCGAGTTTTTCGACAAAGCGCGCGTCGGCATTGCTCGAGCGTCCGCGCAACTCGTGATTCAAGTGGCAGATGATTAGCTTCTTGTAACCAACATGGACAAGTTGATGAAGGAGCGTGACGGAATCGCGTCCGCCGGAAACGCCGATGAGATGGCGCGCGTCCGGCGAGAACCTGCGAAACAGAATTGTCTTAGTTTGAATCCAATCCATCCGGTCGTTGCATCCAACGTTCAAAGGTTAACGATGAACGATCACCGGCATTTAGACAAAATGAGAAGTCGGCGGCGTCTTCATCATAAAAGGAGGGTCCCATATTATGAACAACGAACATGAATCTACATACACGCTCCTGGTTCGCTCGGAGGAGACTGGCCGGAGCATCATGGAAACTGTCGTTTACGCGCTTTTCGGTTTGAGCGCGATTGTTTCGATCTGGCAGTTTGCCCAGCAACCAAATCAGCTGCCGATCGATAGAGAAACTTTCCGACTACACCCGGCTCTCGATATGTCGCATCGTCAGGTGGCGTCGGTATTAAATCGGGGGTCCTGAGTGGGAGAGTGCGCTAGCCGCTTGCTTTTGAGCCGCCGCGGCGATTGCCTCCCAAAGTGAGAAATCCATAGAGCGATTTGACAATGAATGAACGTTCATTCATTTTCCTAAACTTATGTCACAGCCCCAGATAGATTCGACCTTAGATCGACGAGCCCAAATCCTCGACGCCGCCGTGGTCTGCTTCGCCAAACGCGGCTTTCACCAAGCCAGCATGCACGATATCAGCGCCGAGGCTGGGATCAGCGTCGGCCTGATCTATCGCTATTTTGAAAACAAAGAGGCCGTGATCTCGGCGATGGCCGCCCGGCATAAGAAGGAGATTCATGCCATGCTAGAGCGCGCCCGTCAGGCGCCGACTCTGCTCGAGTCGCTCGAAATTTTGTTCACTGCGCATTGCTGCGAAAACGAGCCGCGCGTGATCTCGGCATTCGTTGTCGATCTTTACGCCGAGGCGTCGCGCAATCCGCAAGTGGCCGATTTGGTGTGCGATGTTTTGAAAACGGCGATGGATGGCGTAACCGAATTGATCGCTCGGGCCAAGGAAGTGCAAAGTGCGGAGCACGGACTGACACCCGCCGAGTTGGCGGAATTAATTTTTTCCGTGGCGCGCGGAATGCTGATGCTGGACGTTTTGCGTCCGCAGGAGATGACGGCAGCGGAACGGCGTACGCGGCAACTGGAGGTGGCGCGCAGACTGTGGCGCGTGTTGTTTAAACCAAAGACCGAACCGGCGTATGCATGACCTTGCCAGAACCAATTTGATAATGAAACCGGCGCGAAAAAAAGTGTGGATTGCAATCGCGGGGGTCGTGGGCCTGGCGATTTTGCTCATTTTTATCAAAGGCTTGCAGATTTTCACGATGATCTCTGCGGCCAAGAAGATGACGCCGCCGCCCGAAACGGTTACGAGCGCACTTGTGCAAGAGGAAGATTGGGCGCCGCTGCTTTCGGCCGTTGGATCCATTTCCCCGGTGCAAGGCGCGATTATCAGCAGCGAACTTCCGGGAACTGTCGCGGAAGTGGCGTTCGAATCGGGTGCGACAGTGAAGAAGAGCGATCTGCTGGTGCATCTCGACACGACGGCAGAAGAGGCGCAGCTGAAATCCGCTGATGCAGATACAGAGCTGGCGCGCGCGGATGTGGAGCGTGCCCGCGATCTTGCAACGCGAAAAGTAATCTCGAAAGCCGAAATTGACGCTGCGGAATCGAAGTTCAACCAAAAGAGCGCGATGACTGAAAACATGCGCGCGATTATTGCCAAGAAAACGATTCGCGCGCCGTTCGATGGCGCAGCCGGAATTCGCACGGTCAATGTTGGCCAGATGATTAACGCGGGCCAACAGATCGTGCCGTTACAATCGCTCGATCCAGTCTTCGCCGATTTCGCGCTGCCGCAGCAGAGTTTTGCGAAATTGTCGCCCGGTCTTGAAGTGCGCGTGACGACCGATGCAGTCCCTGGCCACGTCTTTGCGGGAAAATTGACCGCGATTAATTCAATGGTGGATGTGGCGAGTCGCAACGTGATGTTGCAAGCAACGTTGGAAAATCACGATCACGCGCTGCGATCTGGAATGTTCGCGAAGATCGACGTTGTCCTGCCGGAGAAACAGAAGACGCTGGTCGTTCCCGGAAGCGCGATTTCGTACGCGCCTTTTGGCGATTCGGTTTTTGTGATCGAGAAACAGAAGGACCCGAAGACCGGCAAAGAATCGCAAACCATCCGTCAGCAATTCGTGCGGGTTGGTGAAGCGCGCGGCGATTTTGTTTCGATCACGACCGGATTAAAGCCAGGCGAAACGGTCGTGGGCACCGGCGTTTTTAAGCTGCGCAACGGAATGGCCGTGACCATTAACAATGATCTCGCACCGAAGCCGCAGATTTCGCCGACACCGGCGGATACTTAATGCAAGACCGACATGAAATCGTTCACTGATCTTTTCATCAAGCGTCCGGTGCTGGCGCTGGTGGTCAGCTTCGTCATTCTCATCGCTGGCTTGCAGGCGATCAAAACAATCAATGTCCGGCAATATCCGCGCAGTGACATCGCGGCGATCACGGTGACGACGGTGTACATCGGCGCGGATGCGGAGCTAGTCCGCGGGTTTATCACCACACCGCTCGAGCGCGCAATCGCCGCAGCCGACGGCATCGATTATCTCCAATCGCAAAGCTCGCAAGGTCAGTCGGTAATTACCGCGCGTCTCAAATTGAATTACGACGCGAACAAGGCGCTCTCCGATATCAGCTCGAAGGTGGACGCAATCCGGAAGGATTTGCCGCCAGAATCCGAGATTCCGGTGATCAACATTGAAGCGGCGGATTCGCGATTTGCCTCGGCCTACTTGAGTTTCACTTCGAACATATTGCAGCCTAACGAAGTGACCGATTATCTCGTGCGCCTCGTGCAACCACGCCTGACTGCGATCGGCGGCGTGCAAAAAGCAGACATTCTTGGCGGGCGCGTCTTCGCTATGCGCATCTGGATGAAGCCGGACCGGATGGCGGCTCTGAACATCAGCCCGGCTGACGTGCGTAGCGCGCTTTCCAGAAACAATTATCTCGCGGCAGTCGGCAGCACGAAAGGTTCGCTGCTTCAGGTCAACCTGACTGCGAACACGGATTTGCACACGGCGGATGACTTCAAGAAACTCGTCGTCCGCCAGGACAAAGGAAATCTCATCCGGCTAAGCGACATCGCGGACGTCGTGCTGGGCGCAGAAGATTATAACACCGAAGTGCGCTTCTCCGGCGAGAAGGCCGTTTTCATGGGTATCTGGGTTTTGCCCAATGCGAACTCCATTGACGTAATCAAGCGTGTGCGCGCCGAGATGGAACAGATCAAGAAGGAACTTCCGACCGGCATGACCGGGCAGATCGCCTACGATGCCACCGCGTACATCAACGACGCGATCCACGAGGTCGTGAAAACGCTGATCGACACGCTGCTCATCGTCATGGTCGTGATCTTTTTGTTTCTCGGATCTTTCCGGTCCGTGGTCGTGCCGGTGGTGGCGATTCCGATTTCGCTTATCGGCGCACTCTTTCTCATGCAGTTATTCGGCTTCACCCTGAACTTGCTCACGCTGCTCGCGATCGTGCTTTCGGTCGGATTGGTCGTCGATGACGCGATCGTCGTCGTCGAAAATGTCGAACGCCATCTCCGCGAAGGAATGTCGCGCATGAACGCCGCGCTTCAGGGTGCGCGCGAATTGATTGGGCCGATCATCGCGATGACCATTACTTTGGCCGCGGTTTACACTCCAATCGCGTTGCAAGGAGGATTGACCGGCGCGCTTTTCCGCGAGTTCGCGCTCACGCTCGCCGGCGCGGTCGCGATCTCCGGTGTAGTGGCGTTAACGCTTTCGCCAATGATGTCCGCGCACCTTCTGCGCGCCGGCGATGTCGATAAAGGATTCGGTGGCATCGTCAACCGCACTTTTGATCGGTTCCGTGAGTGGTATAGCAGCCACCTCGATCGGACACTGGCCGCGCGACCCGCGGTGTATGCGGTCTGGATCGGACTGTCGCTCTTGGCGGTGCTGTTCTACAAAATGTCGCCAGTCGAGGCAGTGCCAACAGAAGATCAAGGCGTCATTTTCGGAGCTATGACTGCGCCTGCAAACGCAACAATTGACGACACGATTCGTTATGCGGATGCGGCCGGAAAAATCTTCAAGAGTGCTCCAGACACACGGTTCACATTTCAAATCACATCTCCCGACCAAGGCTTTGGCGGAATGGTGCTGAAGCCTTGGGGTGTGCGCAAAACTCCAACAGCCGCCATACTACCAGGTATTCAGCAAAAAATCGGAGGAATTCCGGGCATCCGCATGTTCCCGTTTATGCCATCAGCCCTTCCAGGCGCCGACAACTTCCCGGTCAATTTGGTGATCGCTTCGACGGCTGATCCGGAGCGTATTCTGGAGTTCGCGAAGCAGATTCAGCTCAAAGCAATGCAGAGCGGGATGTTTCGATTTGTAGACATCGATACAAAGATTGACCAGCCGCAGTCCGAAGTCGTTTTCGATCACGAGAAGGTTGGTTCGCTTGGTCTCGACATGCAACAGGTCGGGGCTGATCTCTCGGCCAGCATCGGTGGCAACTTCGTCAATCGCTTCAACATGGCCGGCCGCAGTTACAAGGTCATTCCCCAGATCAAGCGGATTGATCGATTAAACCCGCAACAATTGGAAAACATTTACGTGACCGGACCGAACAATCAACTGATTCCGCTCAGCACGGTGGCGACGATTCAACACAAGACTGTTGCTCGCTCACTTAACCGCATGCAGCAGCTCAACGCCGTCATCATTAGCGGTATGCCTGGCCAGTCGCTTGGCAGCGCCCTGAAGTTTCTCGAAGACGAAGCGCGCAAGATTTTGCCGAAAGGCTACGTGCTCGATTACACCGGCGAGTCGCGCCAGCTACGCACCGAGGGCAATAAATTTTTGCCGGCTTTCGCACTTGCAGTCTTACTGATCTTTCTCGTGCTTGCCGCGCAATTCAACAGCTTCCGTGATCCGTTCATCATTCTGCTCGGCTCTGTGCCGTTGGCCATGTTTGGCGCGCTGCTTTTCACTTTTCTGAAGATGCCGTTCGGAAAGTTCTTCACTGACGGCTGGACGACCACGCTGAACATTTATTCACAGGTCGGTCTGGTCACACTCGTCGGATTGGTATCGAAAAACGGCATCCTGATCGTCCAGTTCGCAAACGAATTGCAACGGCAAGGTTTGACTAAACTTGCCGCGGTCGCACAAGCCGCGCGCATCCGGTTGCGTCCGATCATGATGACGAGCGCTGCGACAGTTGCGGGTCACTTTCCGCTCACGTTGGTGAGCGGCGCCGGCGCGGCCGCGCGAAATTCCATCGGTCTGGTTCTCGTGGGCGGGATGACTATTGGAACGATTTTCACGCTCTTTATCGTGCCCTCGCTCTACATGCTCATCGCGAAAGAGCATCACGAAAAACCGGTCGGCGAAAGCGAGGAAGAACAGCTGGCCGCTGAAGCTGTCGATCTTGTCCCCGAGTACGCGCCAGCACTCGCACCGGATGGGAACGGCAACGGCTGGAAGCAAGCCTGATCGAATCGCAAATCTGCGCGACCGCGACGGCCGATCTTGTCGTTACCGAATCCGATTGCGCGAAGGCTCTACACTGCGCCAAGATCTTCTTTTACTTTCTACTTTAGCGTTTCTACTTTTTCCTTTCGTTTGTTCCCGTAGTTCAACGGATAGAACGGAGGTTTCCTTATTCGAAACGGCTTCGCAGCGCATCAGTGAATTTCAGTTGTTCCCCTCTATCCTGAATCGTCTGATGTCTTCGCAAATGCGCCCAAATTTCCGGCGAGGGTGATAAAAACGGGTGACAAATAAAAACTCCTGTCTCGTTGGTCATTTTTTATCCTGGCAGTTGGCGGTACTTACATTTGGCGTGCTCACGTTGAGGTATAAGTTAAGCTACAAGATCCCGCTTTATACTCGTGGAGGCCTAAATCTGAGTACTTCGCCAACTCACAACCACCTCGTACCGCCGCATGGTGGCGAACTCGTTGATCTGAGCGTAGGCGCGGAAAGGGCAGCCGAGCTCAAAGCCCAGTCGAGGCACTTTCCTTCGTGGGACCTAACGGCTCGCCAGGTCTGCGATCTGGAACTGCTTCTGAGCGGTGGTTTTTCTCCCCTGCGCGGCTTCATGACCAAAGCAGATTACGAAAGTGTTTGTTATTCTCTGAGGCTAGCGACGGGCATTCTTTGGCCAATGCCGATCACGCTCGATGTGAGCGAACGTTTTGCGAAGTCCCTGAAGTCGAAGAGCAGCAAAATTGCATTGCGCGATGCTGAGGGAGTAATGCTCGCTGTCTTGAACGTGGAAGATGTGTGGCAGCCTAATCGTAAAGTTGAAGCCGCGGAGGTTTTCGGTACGACCAGCCCGATCCATCCTGGCGTTGACTATCTACTGAACAGAGGAAACCGCTGGTACCTGGGAGGCACGATTGAAGGCCTGCGACTTCCATCCATTTACGACTTCAAGAGCCTGCGCTCAACGCCGGCTGAATTACGGGCCGAATTCGCGCGTCTCGGCTGGCGCCGTGTCGTGGCGTTTCAGACTCGGAATCCTATGCACCGCGCGCATGTGGAACTCACTTTTCGGGCAGCCAAACAGGTGGAGGCCAGCCTGCTGATCCATCCGGCCGTCGGAATCACTAAACCCCGTGATGTAGATTACTTTACGCGGGTCCGCTGCTATCAGCTCATACTGGCGAAGTTTCCGGCGGGCACAGCAAAACTTTCGTTGTTGTCGCTTGCGATGCGAATGGGGGGACCACGAGAAGCAATCTGGCACGCTTTGATCCGCAAAAACCATGGGTGTTCGCATCTAATTGTTGGACGTGACCACGCCGGGCCAGGCAAAGACTCCAACGGTAATCCATTCTACGAACCCTACGAAGCTCAAGACTTATTCAGGAAATACGAAGCTGAGGTCGGCGTCCGCATGGTTGCATTCAACACGATGGTGTATGTGGAAGACGAAGATAAATATTTGCCAGAAGACGAAGTTCCTGCGCGTGCACGGGTGCTGAACATTTCTGGCACGGAATTGCGTCAGCGACTAAATGAAGGTCGCGACCTCCCGGGATGGTTTACCTACTCTGATGTGGCCCAGGAGCTACGGCGCAGTTTTCCACCACGGCATAAGCAGGGCGTGACAATATTCTTCACTGGGCTCTCCGGGGCGGGGAAATCGACCATTGCGAACGTCCTGCTCATTAAATTCCTTGAGATGAGCGGCCGGCCCGTGACGCTGCTGGACGGTGACTTGGTTCGAAAACGCCTTTCCTCAGAACTCGGCTTTTCCAAGAAACACCGAGATATCAATGTTCGCCGGATCGGGTACGTTGCTTCCGAGATCACGAAAAATTGTGGGATTGCTATTTGTGCTCCAATTGCACCGTATGACGTCACTCGAAAAGAGGTACGCGCGATGATCGATCCTCTCGGGGGCTTTGTCATGGTGCATCTCTCGACTCCGGTCGAGATCTGTGAACGCCGCGACCGGAAGGGTCTCTACGCGAAAGCGCGCGCTGGAATTCTCAAGGAATTCACTGGTATTTCGGATCCCTATGAGGAACCTAAGGATGCGGAAATTGTCATCAACACCGCCGAGGTCACGCCCGAAGAAGCGGCGCAGGCAATCATGTTATACATGGAGCGCGAAGGATTTATTGGGGTTGACAATAATCTGTAACCCGGTCAGTTAAGCAGAAGCGGCAGATCGGAGTTGCGCCTGGACCGGCCGCTACGATTTGAAGCGACTCCCCGCGTGCGCTGTCTGTAAGCATTAAATTCCATAACGGGGGCGGCCTCCACCTGACGTGACTTCGCTTTTTTGAGCCGGTGGAAGAGTTAGTCTGGGCCGACAAAAGGACCCAGACAATGAAAGGCAAGCGATACACGACGGAGGAAAAGATCCGCATTTTGCGGGAGGCCGATAAAGGAGTAGCCATCACGGAAGTATGCCGTGAGCACAATCTCTCGCAGGTAACCTTCCACCGCTGGAAACGGCAATTTGGGCAAATGGAGGTGAAGGAGGCCCGCCGATTGAAGGACCTGGAGCGGGAAAACAGCGAGCTGAAGAAGATGCTGGCTGAGGCGTTACTCAAGAACCGGGTATTGGAGGCGGTATGCGAAAAAAAATTGTAAGCCCAGGGCATCGGCGGCAGATGGCCCAAGAGGTCGTGGAGGCTGGAATGTGCTCTGGGCGAGCGGTGTGCCGGATCTTGCGTCTGTCACGCGCGACGTATCGGTATCGTGCAAAACCGCCTTCGCCGTGCAAGCGACAGATGATTGCACGAATGCGTCTGCTTTCGGAGAAGCACCCGCGCTACGGCTACCGACGCATCACGGCGTTGTTGCGCCAGGAAGGCTGGAGGGTGGGCAAACGGCAACTCCAGCGGCTGCGGCGTGCGGAAGGACTGCGCGTGCCACCGACTAAGCGTAAGATCGTGCGCCGCGGAGTCTCGACAGGACTGCCGACCAAGGCGATCCACCGGGGACATGTCTGGACCTGGGACTTCATCAGTGATGCCACAGTGCGTGGAGGAACCTTAAGGATGTTGACCATCCTCGACGAACACACCCGCGAGTGCCATGTGTTAAGGGCTGACCGTGCGCTCCGATCCAAGGATGTGTTGGAATGGTTGGGAAAGGCGATCAAAGAACACGGAGCGCCGCAGTACCTGCGCAGCGACAACGGGTCGGAGTTCATTGCCAAGGAAGTGCAACGGTGGTTGGCGCAGAATCAGATCAAGACCATTTACATCGAGCCGGCCAGCCCTTGGCAGAACGGGTTCGTGGAGAGCTTCCATGGCCGCTTTCGCGACGAATGTCTTAACCGCGAGCAACTCTGGACCCTGACCGAAGCCCGTGTCGTTATCGAAGACTTCCGACATCGCTACAATCACCTTCGGCCGCACAGCAAGCTGGGCTACCAAAGCCCGGTGCGCTTTGCCCAACAACTAACCCCATCCCCGACTCCGGTCGGGCTCCGCCCTCTCTACGCCGGGGATGGACAAACCCAAACCAATAACC
>CATPAV010000208.1 GCA_955652245.1 uncultured Candidatus Udaeobacter sp.
GTCGAGGGAAATTTTGGCGGCGGCGAAAAAGCTTGGACTCAAATTGCGCATCCATGCCGATCAACTGACGAACTCAGGTGGCGCAAAGTTGGCGGCGGAATTCACAGCAACGACCGCGGATCACTTGGAGAAAACTGACGAGCAGGGGATCGCCGCGCTGAAAGCTGCCGAGGTCCAGCCAGTTTTGCTGCCGGGCTCGGTCTACGCGCTTGGATCGACAGATTATCCGCGCGCACGAGAGATGATCGACGCAGGCCTTGCAGTCGTTATCGCGACAGACTTCAATCCCGGTTCATCGCCGACGGTTTCGATGCCGATGATTTTGTCGCTCGCTTGCACGCAAATGAAAATGTCGCCAGCGGAAGCGATCACCGCATCGACCATCAATGCCGCATATTCCTTAGGTCGCGGCGACAAGATCGGCTCACTCGAAACGGGCAAGCTCGCCACCTTCTCGATCTTTGATTGCCAAGACTATCGCGAGCTCGCCTATTGGTTTGGCTTTTCTCAGACGCATTCGGTTTACGTCAAAGGCGAGCGCGTACTGGACAAAAATTAATGCGGCGCTCATAGAGCGCCGCTACAGTACAAATCATGAAGGTCGAAGTTGAAACGCAGCCGGGGTCCGTTTCCACGCTGCAAATTGAGTTGCCGCCGGAAGAGGTTTCGAAGGAATGGGACGCGATCGCGAATAGTTTTGCGCGGTTTGCCAAAATTCCTGGCTATCGGCCCGGCAAAGCGCCGCGTGCGGTAATCGAAAAAAGATTTCGCAAGGAGATTCACGACGAACTGACAAAAAAACTCGTCTCCAGAAGTTATCGCGACGCAATTGAGCAGAAACAATTGCGGGTGGTCTCACTGACGAACGTGGAGGACGTTCAATTTGGGGACGATAAATCGATGCGGTTTCGGGCGACGGTGGTGACGGCGCCTGAGTTTGAATTACCGGAATACAAAAATATTCCAGTGCAGTTGCCAGAGACGAAAGTTTCCGAGGCGGAAGTTGACGCGGCCCTGGAGCGTTTGCGCGAGCAATCGGCCGATTTTGTCGATGTCCCGGAGCGCGAGCTGCAAATGGAAGATTTCGCGGTGATCGATTTCGAAGGGGCGATCGAAGGCAGACCGATCAGTGAATTTGCACCGAATGCGAGCAAAAACCTGCACGGCGGCAAAAAGTTCTGGCTCCACCTTGGACCGGAGAATTTTCTCCCGCGATTTTGCGAGCAGATCACCGGCATGAAGCGAGGCGAGACGCGCAGCGTGCAGGTTGAATTTCCGGCGGAGTTTCCAGTGGCCGAGCTTGCCGGAAAGAAGGCGGACTACGCCGTGACGTTAAACGAAATTAAACAGAAGGTCCTTCCACCAATCGACGATGCGTTTGCCGCCAGGCTTGTGCCTGGAAAAACAGTTGCCGACCTTCGCCACATGATCGAACACGACCTCGAGCACGAAAAACACCACGAGGTCGAGCAGGCGAAGGGAGCGCAGATCGTCAAATTTCTCCACGAACATACCGCTTTTGATTTGCCACAGCCGCTTCTAAAAAATGAAACGCGGCGCGCTTTGAACGAACTAGTGCATCGTAACCGCGAGCGCGGTGTGCCCGATGACATTCTCAAAGGCAAAGAAAAGGAACTGGTGGGAGGGGCGGGGTCTCTCGCCGCGCACCGGTTGAAGACGAATTTTATTCTGAGCCGCATCGCCGAGCGCGAAAAGATCGAAGTCTCGCGTGAAGAGCTTGACGCGCGCATCCGCGAAGAAGCCGCGCGTTACGACATTTCCGTGGACAAAATGCGCAAGCAATTGCAGGAGCACGACGGGCTTAATGGCCTGGCCGAACAGCTCCTGCTCGGTAAGACTCTTGATTTCCTGAAGGCGAATGTTAGCATCGAGAAGACGGAAGAACGCGCTGCAGTGGAAGAAAAATCATGAGTGTATTTAATGAAAATTCATCGCAATCGGTGCTGATTCCGATGGTGGTGGAGCAGACCGGCCGAGGCGAGCGCAGCTACGATATCTACTCGCGGTTGCTCAAGGACCGCATTGTTTTCATCGGGACGCCGATGGACGATCACATCTCCAACCTTGTCATCGCGCAGTTGCTCTTTCTGCAAATGGAGGACTCGAAGAAGGACATCAATATCTACATTAATTCGCCGGGCGGATCGGTAACGGCAGGGCTAGCGGTTTACGATACGATGCAGTTTCTCACCTGCGACGTGACGACCTATTGTCTCGGTATGGCTGCAAGCATGGCTGCGATTTTGCTTTGCGCCGGCACGAAGGGGAAGCGGTTCGCACTGCCAAATTCCGATATCATGATTCACCAGGTCTCCGGTGGCGCGCAAGGGGCGGCAAGCGATGTTGAGCGTCAGGTGGATTACATGTTTAAGCTAAAGAAGCGCCTGATCAGCATTATCGCCCAACATACCGGTAAATCGGAAGAACAAGTGCGGCTGGATTCTGACCGCGATTATTATATGTCGGCCGCTGAGGCCAAGGCGTATGGCCTCGTCGATGAAGTGATTAGGTCTCGCAAGGAAGTGAAGCTGCTTGATGGCGCGACGCCGCCCTCTGGCGACCGCTCGGTGGCTGTTGCCGAGGCTGCATTACCGCGTAAAGCCGGGGCATAAGAGCACGCTTTTTAGAAACAAACATGGCCCGCGCTTCCAACCTCACAATGTGCTCGTTTTGTGGCAAGAGCCATGCCGAGGTGCGCAAGTTGATCGCCGGGCCGGGCGTTTATATATGCGACAGTTGCATTAACGTTTGCAAAAGCATCCTCGACAAGGAGCTCAATGAGGACGCGAAGCGTCACTCTTCGAATATCCGCGTACCAAAGCCGGCCGAAATCCGGCGCTCTCTCGATCAGTATGTGGTTGGGCAGGAGATCGCGAAGAAAACGCTTTCGGTCGCGGTACATAATCATTTTAAGCGCGTTTTGCAGACTCCTGCGCCGCCCGATTCGTCCTCCGCATTTCAGCCTGATCCATTGGCCGACGTTGAAATTGAGAAAAGTAATATCTTGCTGATTGGTCCAACCGGTTCCGGGAAAACGTTGCTGGCCAAGACACTGGCGAAAATTCTTGACGTGCCCTTCTGCATTGCGGATGCGACAACGCTCACCGAAGCGGGCTACGTCGGTGAGGATGTCGAGAACATCATTCTGCGGTTGCTGCAGAATGCGGATTACGACGTCAAGCGCGCGGAGATCGGCATCGTTTACATCGACGAGATCGACAAGATCGGCCGCAAGACTGACAACGTGAGCATCACGCGCGATGTCTCTGGTGAAGGCGTTCAGCAGGCGCTTTTGAAGATTTTAGAGGGCAGCACTTGCAACGTTCCGCCTCAAGGCGGCCGTAAACATCCGCATCAGGAATACATTCAGGTCAACACAGAGAAGATCCTCTTCATTTGCGGCGGCGCCTTCATCGGGCTCGATAAAATTGTTCAAAAACGGATCGGCCAAAAAGTGATGGGCTTTGGCAGCCCCACTCTAGAAGTCGAGGAAGCATTGCGAAAAGAAGCTATTCGTCATGTCGAGCCGGAAGATTTGCTCTCTTTTGGAATGATTCCGGAATTCATAGGTCGGTTGCCAGTTGTGAGCTGTCTCGACGCGCTAACTGAGCAAGAGATGGTCTCGATTTTGACTGAAACAAGGAATGCGATGGTCAAGCAGTATACCAAACTCTTCTCGATGGAAGGCGTACGGCTCACCGTAACAAAAGACGCGCTCCGTGCTCTCGCAGCGCAAGCGGTCACAAAAGGAACCGGCGCGCGCGCGTTGCGCTCGATGCTCGAGCGGATCATGCTCGATATCATGTACGACGTCCCGAGCCGCGAAGACATCGCCGAAGTCACGCTTAATCGCGCCGTGGTCGAAGGCAAAAAGCTTCCGCTCGTTCGCAAGAAGCAAGACAAGACCGCCGCGTAGCCGCCTTCGGCCGAGCGTTAAAAGCGTTACAAGGTTCAAGAGGGTGTAGAGTCGCATCGCCAGTCCAGCCGGCGTCCCGCATTGTAACGTTGTAACTCTTTTAACGATTCACGTCCCTAATGCGTGTCGTCCTCCTCAATACTGGCACAGAGCTTTTATTAGGCGATGTCCAGGATGCGCATCTTGCTTTTATCGCGCGCCAGATTTTTCCGCTCGGATTGCGCATCGATGAACGAAGGACCGTGCCTGATGGCCCCGGAATTCGAGAGACTCTCGCGGAAATATTGCCGCGCGCAGAAATTTTGTTTGTCACCGGCGGACTCGGGCCCACCACCGACGATGTCACACGGGAAGCCGCGGCGGAATTGCTCGGGCTGAAATTGATCCGTGATCCAAAAGTGATGTCGACGATCTCGGAAAGATTTGCGACACGCGGCATTCAATTTACTGCGCGCGTGGAGCGTCAGGCTTTCGTCCCGACCGGAGCGGAAGTCTTACCTAATGAAAATGGCACGGCGCCCGGCCTTTACCTGCGCGCCAATCTTAACGCCCACATCAGTTCGTCTCATCTGTTCTTGCTCCCAGGGCCGCCGCGTGAGCTTCAGCCGATGTTTCGACGATGGGTGATGCCGATCTTGCGTTCGGTGCATCCGCCTTCGAAGTCGCTTGAATGCCGCATTTACCGCATCACCGGAATCGGCGAATCGCTGGTTGAAGAGGCAATCGGCGAAAAGATTTCAGCAATTCCCGAAGTTGAGCTGGGTTATTGCTCACGACCCGGAGACGTTGATGTTCGAATCATCGGCGAATCCAGTCTGCTCGAGCGGGCGGACAAAATCATCAGAACAACGCTCGGAGAGTCGATTTATTCTACGAGCGAAGCAGCTTTGGAAGAGGTAATTGTGGAACTTCTTACGAAAAGAAAAGAAACGCTTGCCTTGGCGGAGTCGTGTACGGGCGGCCTGCTTGCGAATCGAATCACGAATATTCCGGGTGCTTCCGCAGTTCTTTTGGCCGCTTATGTGCCTTATGGGAATGAGGCGAAGATTGACCTGCTCGATGTCGATCAAAGACTAATCGAACGACACGGCGCAGTGAGTGAATCAGTCGCGCGTGCGTTGGCAGAAGGCGCGCGGACACGCGCAAAATCGACATATGCTCTTGCCACAACCGGAATCGCGGGGCCGACCGGCGGCTCATCGGAAAAACCGGCCGGGACTGTTTTCATCGCGCTCGCTGCATCGGACGAGACAATAGTGAAAAGGTTTTTCTTCCCGAGTGATCGCAAAACCTTCAAAGAGCTCGCCGCGCAAGCCGGGTTCGATCTTCTGCGTAGAAAACTGCTATCGATAGCGACTCAGTAATCACCTACGTCGACTGGTGTGCCGACTTTGATCCGATCGTAAAATAACTTCGCGCCTTCCGCCGACTCGCGGATACAACCATGCGAAGCCGGATAACCGGGCAAAATCCCGATGTGCATGCCGACACCGTCTTCAGTCAAGCGCAGTAACCATTTCATGGTGGCGCCGGCAAAATGGGTTCCACTTGGCGCCGAATCGATTCGCGCACTGACACCAGCGCGGACGATACGACCAGAACTGTCCACGAAATCGCCATAGAGACTGGA
>CATPAV010000209.1 GCA_955652245.1 uncultured Candidatus Udaeobacter sp.
CTCGCGATCGTCGACTGGGACTACAATGCCTGGGGCGGGAAGTATCCGCCGTGCGATCTTGATGAAGTCGTGCCAACCCGTATCGCGCAGATTCTCGAACTACCGGTTTTTTATCCCCGAATGATTTTGGAAGGCGGGTCGATCGAGGTAAATGGCGCGGGCGCACTGCTGACCACGGAATCGTGTTTATTGAATAAGAATCGTAATCCGAATTTAGTTCGTGCCGAAATCGAGCAACGCCTCCGCGATTATTTCGGCGTCGAGGAAATTCTCTGGCTGGGCGAAGGAATCGAAGGCGATGATACCGACGGTCACATCGACGATCTCGCGCGCTTTGTTTCGGAGGGTACCGTCGTCACGGTTGTAGAGGAAAGTCGCGAAGTTAAAAATTACGAACCACTACAGGAAAATCTCGCGCGCCTTAGGGCAATCAAGATCGATGACCATAAGATCGACATTATCACCTTGCCGATGCCAAAAAAGATTGTGCGTGAAAACCTGCGCCTGCCTGCGAGCTACGCCAATTTCTACATCGCGAACTCCTGCCTGCTCCTGCCCACATTCGCCGATCCAAACGACGAAATTGCATCGTCGATCTTACAAAAGCTTTTCCCCGATCGCCGCGTCATCGGAATCGATAGCCGCGAATTGATCTGGGGACTAGGCACGTTTCACTGCCTCACTCAACAGCAACCCGCGGTATAGCGGTTACTCCTCCGCGAGCGGTCCCGGCTTGTAGCCGCTTTTCAAGATTGCGTCGTGAAGATCGGGCGGGTGCGTCTTGCGCGCGTCGAACGTGACGACGACGCGCTCACGGCCGAGATCGACTTTCACACTCTTTACGCCTTTGACTTTCCTGAGCGGCGTGCGCAGTTTGCGCACGCATTCGTCGCAATCTTCTCCTTCGGTCGCGATCTCGATCGTTTCCAGGATCGCGTGATCGGCTCGTTCAGGATTAAACGGATCGCTCGGGTCGGGATCGCTGGGTCGGGCAGGGTCCATCGTTTCTTTATCTAACGTGCGAGGACCGCTCTACGGCTGTCTCGCGCGCAATTGGTTCGAGCACGCGCCAGACATTTTCGGCCAAAATCTTCTGGCCGGAGGCGTTGGGATGAATGCCATCCGGCAGATTTAGCGAAGGATCGCCGGCCACGCCGTCGAGGAGATACGGTACCAGTGCGGCGCCATTTTTTGTCGCGAGCTCGCCAAACATTTTGCCAAAGGCGGACACATAATCGTCGGCTCCATAATTTGGCAGCTGCATTCCCGCGATCACCACGCGCACGTCGGGATTTCGCGCCTTCACTCTATCGATGATCTGCTGAAGATTGTTTTGGATTTGCTCTACTGGCACCCCGCGAAAGGAGTCGTTAATTCCAAGCTCCAGGACGAAGATGTCGATCTTGCGTTTCAAATGGGCCGGGATGCGTTCCAGGCCGCCCTCGGTCGTGCCGCCAGTTGCGCTCGCGTTGGTCACTTGAAGGTTCAGGCCGGCGTCGCGCAACTTGTTTGCGATCAGCGCAGGATAAGCTTCGCTGCGTTTGAGCTGAAATCCGTCCGATAAGCTGTCGCCCAGTACGAGGATCGTTTTCATTCCTGAGGAGGTGGGCGTGGCGCTCCAGGCGGCATGCGCGCACAAGATCGACAATGCGGCAACAAGGCGAGCGAGGAACACTTTCGACATTCGATCTTTGATGTTCGATATTTAACGGTTTAACGATTCAACTCATCAACTTTTCTTTCTATGGCAAATTACGCTATCAACGGATTCGGTCGTATCGGGCGCAACGTGCTGCGCGCCATGACGCAAAAACAAGTCGAGCGGGTTCGCGCGATCAACGATCTCACTGACACGAAAACACTCGCCCATTTGCTCAAATGGGACTCGGTCCACGGCAAGTTCGACGGCCAGATCGGCTACGATGACGAAAATATCGTAGTTCGCGGCCACAAAATCAAGATTTTGAAGGAGCGCGACCCGGCGAATTTGCCCTGGAAAAAACTGGGTGTCGATGTTGTGCTCGAATCGACCGGATTCTTCACCAGCCGCGAAAAAGCCGAGCTGCACTTGAGCAAAGCGGGTGCGAAACGAGTGCTGATCAGTGCGCCCGCGAAAGACCCGGACGTGACGATTTGCATTGGCGTAAACGACGATCTTTTTGACCCGGAGAAACATGTGATCATTTCAAATGCGAGCTGCACAACGAATTGTCTCGCACCCATGGCAAAAGTGTTGAACGACAACTTTGGAATCGCACACGGATTCATGAGCACGATTCACAGCTACACGAACGATCAGCGCATCCTCGATTTTCCGCATGATGATCTGAGGCGGGCGCGCGCAGCCGCGATGAACATTATCCCATCTACAACCGGCGCAGCAAAGGCGATCGGTGAGGTCATCCCGGATTTGAAAGGCAAATTGAATGGCGGCGCTTATCGCGTCCCCACTCCGGATGGTTCGGTCACGGATTTCACCGCCGTGCTCGAAAAAGATGCGACGGTGGCTGCGGTCAATGCTGCATTCAAAAAAGCTGCTGCCGATAAAAGTTACAAAGGCGTAGTCGAATACAGCGAGGAGCCGCTCGTTTCGCAAGACATCGTCGGTAATCCGCATTCATGTATTTTTGACAGCAAACTCACGCTGATGCTCGGCAATCGATTCGTGAAAATCGTAGGCTGGTACGATAACGAGTGGGGCTACAGCAACCGTTGTGTGGAAATGCTCGAACTGATTTCGAAATAGACGCGAGCAGGAGCATAAGTGATCATGCCGAAACTCATGCTGCGCGACCTCGATGTGCGCGGGAAACGCGTGCTGGTGCGGGTCGATTTTAATGTGCCGATCGAGATGCGCGGCGGCAAGATCCGCATCATCGATGACACGCGGATTCGGGAGAGTCTGCCGACGATCAATTACCTGCGCAAACATGGCGCGAAGACGATTCTGATATCGCACTTTGGCCGGCCGAAAGGAAAGCGCGTTGAAAAATGTTCACTCCGCCCAATCGGCGATTATTTGCACTCGCTCATCCATCAGCCGGTCATTTTCAGCCAGGAGACGATTGGCGAGGTGCCGGAAAAAATCATCAGCCATATGGAGACTGGCGATGTCGCTTTGCTCGAAAACCTCCGCTTCCAACCGGAAGAGGAAGCGAACGATCCAAAATTCGCGGAGGCCCTCGCGAAACTTGGCGATCTGTATGTGAACGACGCCTTTGGCGCAGCGCATCGCGCCCACGCCTCGACAACGGGCATCACAAAATTTGTAGCGAAATCGGCGATGGGTCTCCTGATGGAGAAAGAGCTGAAACATTTACGCGATGGGCTCGAAAAACCGGCCAAGCCGTTCGTCGTGATTTTGGGCGGGGCGAAAGTTTCCGACAAGATCGGAGTTTTAAAAGCGTTGATGGAAAAAGCCGACACGCTTTTGATCGGCGGCGCGATGGCGAACACATTTCTTAAGGCAGAGGGGATCCCGGTCGGCGCGAGCCGCGTTGAATCGGACAAGATCGATCTGGCGCGCGAAATTCTCGATCTCGCGAAGAAGCGCGGGGTCAAATTTTTGCTC
>CATPAV010000210.1 GCA_955652245.1 uncultured Candidatus Udaeobacter sp.
GCACGTAACGCGCGCAATGACGTTGGCGCAGATCCGGTGACTGGATGCAGTGCAGGTGAAAGCCCTGTGCATCCCGCGCCGGTTTTCTGTTTCGTGCGCTCCGTTTCGGGAAGACGCGGCCGGCATTCTCCCCCGTCTCTCCTCGGAAATAGCGCTCGGTCGCTGAGAATTGATTGGTGTCCGAGGCGCGGCGTCGACAAATTTCTCCTTATCAACAGAGGCTTGTTCATCCTCCACTTAACAACGTAAATCTTAACAAGAGCGAATCGGCGCGAGCTTGGAGTGCCGCACCGCTCGCGCACGGACGGGACCTAACGAAGCGCTGTAGCCAACGGCTCCCCGGCGTTATGTTTACGCATGTCGTTCCAATGGTCTCGGGTCGAGCTGAATTTCTTTCTTAATCTCAGTGGACATCTTGTGACGCGACCTGAAGCTCCAGTCTAACTCAATAATCCGCTTTGGCATGTGGGCGCGCAGGAGTTCGATGGCGTGCGCCTTAGCAGCCTCGGCTTGGGCGGCGAAGTCAGGATCATTCTTGAGATGGTAGTCAACCGTGCTTGCCCCGACATGAGCAGCCCGACACGCCATGATCTTCGATGCGCCCATCGCATTAACGGCTAGCCATTTCGCTCGCCAGGACATGATAGCGCGCACCCGCAGGCGCGTGGGGCTATCCCCATTTTGCTTTTATCATCTCGGCTGTCGCAGCCCGCCTTGCAAAAGCGGGTATCGACGCTATACCGTTAACCCAAAGGAATGCGTTGAACGCCGAATGAATTATAACTCTTGCGCCAGGACTCCTGAGTGGTTCAGCCTTAGGGAAGGATTGTAACTATCGCCGTTTCAGGGTTGATTAGGTTGTAACCTGTTCCCGCTTGCAGCGTCATGATCGCTGTTTGATTCTTTTCGTGCGCCTCATCCTTATCGCGCAGAGCGGTGAGCGTGAAGGAGGCGGAAGTTTTGCCTGCTGGGATGGTGACTTTTCCGAGAGTGCCGCTAAGTGTGTAATCAGTTCGTAATACAGCGGTGCCACTCCTTGAATAGGGGACAGTGATAGACTGAGACGGGGCAGGTGAAACGAAGACTGTATACGTCGCACCTGATCCCTCATGAACCTGTATTGGGAAAGCGCCGATACTAACGTTTGGCTGAGACGAATTGACCGTGATCACTTGTTGGGCGGGATTGGTGCTCCTTTGTCCGACCGTATCTCCAACCGTCAGTCTGGCACCGGACTATCCAACGTGTTTGTCGTGGCCGGATCTCTTCTCCCAATATCAACTCCAGGCATTGCAGGGCTATTGGGACTGATCGTATTGACGTCCACATAAATCGTCTCTGGATTTCCATTCCACCTTGGTTAGCAAAGTGTTCCAGCGACTTGATAAACAGCAGCGGATCGCGTCCGGCAGCCAGTTCGTAATGGCCGCGTTCTCCTGTCAAAATCGGCCAACAGCGGCCCACGCCCGTCCCATCGAAAGCAGTGCCGTCGTCTTTCTGACCATAGCCGTCGTGGTTATATCGACGCCAGCCCGGGCCTTCCGGCAGGTCGTGTTTGAGCACGCGGTCGATCACTTCGATTGAGTCGCGCACGATCGGATCGTTCACGTCCCGAATGCCGAACCGCACCAGATGAAGAAAATCGCCACCGACCACATTCCGCGCCGGATGGAGGCCGCCGCCGTTGGCGACCTGGATCATCGTTGTGTTCGGATCGGCGTGAGGGTCAGGCGCGTCAGGGTTGGTCGGATTAATGCGGATGTAGTGACGAGGAAAACCCTCGACTAGCTCGCCCTGTGTTGTGACCGTCCATTCTTCGAGGTGCGCCGCCAACCAGTCAGCATACGCGAAAATGAAATCCGCAAGTTTCGTGTCGCGGCGCTCGTTGCACGCCTCGGCCACGCAGACGAGGCCGGCGATTACAGTGGCGAGCGTCGAAGGTGAGTAGCCGGCGTTTTCCTCCCACCGTTCTTGGTCGGTAACTGGTCCTTGCAGGATTATGCGTGCCGCGGCACGCATAATCATCACGCGCGGATCGAACAAACCGAGCGCGTCCTGCTTGTGCAGACGCCACGCCAACAGTATCGGCGCGGCAATTTGGTCGAGCTGCAAGCCGGACCAATAAGGAGTGCCGTCGATCCAGCTATTTTGGGGAAAACTGCCGTCTCTCCGCTGAATGGCGGCGAGCCAGATCAAAGCGCGCAGCGGCGTGCCGGTTTGTCCGGTTGCGAGAAGCGCGGTCGCGCTCTGCACCAGGTCTCGGGTCCAAACGAGGTGATAACCACCGAGATCATTATCGCCCTTGGTTTCACCCCAAGGGATACTCATGGATGCGACCAGCGCGCCTTGAAAAACTTTGTCTTCATGTGCCAGCAGTACACAACGACTCAGCCGATACATTCCGCCTCCGTCGGAAGTGTTATCGCTGAAGTCGAATCTAGGATTCACGACCACGCGTTGCCACTGGCGAACATACCCCTGGCGATGTAACTCAAACGGCTCGGCCAGCGATTGGAACAACTTGGCGGTTGTACTCTGGTAGCTGCGGCCGCACGCAACAGCGATTGTGAATTCACCGCTGCTTGGGGGATCGATTTCGCCAGTCAGCGCGATATTGCCTTTCTCGGCTGTGCGAAACTCCCAGTCCATTTTGAAATTGCTCATTAAATCCTGCCAACCGTCGCTGAAGCCGACATAGCCCACGGATCGGCGAGTAAAGCCAGTGCTGCATGCCATGATTAAATGCACGCCGCCGCGCTGGGCGCAGATGAGTTTGTTACCGCCGATTTCAGAACACCACCCGGAGTTGCCAGCGCCAAAACGGGCTATGTGAGGAGCGAGCAACGCGTACAGGCGCAACTTCCCGCCTAAGGATTCATCGAGCACTTCGACTTTGGTGTGCACGAGCAAGACCGAGCGATGCGGATCGGTGAGCACGTGTTTTACCAGCCGGTAGCGACCCCGCGGTTCCGAATTCGTGAGGCGGTAAAAGACACAATCGCGCTCCGGGTATTCGATCAGATGATTCAGATCACGCTTTTCTTCGTGGCAAAACGTTTCGCCATCACTTATGAGAAACTGAAAATCGCGCGTGTTCGGTTGATCGACATGTGGATAGTAGATCTCGTTGATGATTCCGTGACTGAGGGTGAACCAGAGGCGGCAACTGGTATGATAGGCTGTACCGACTCCTTCTTTCGCACTCGAAGTCCAGCGCGGCTCGGTTCCAGGCGCACCAAACGCCACTGAATTCTCAGACGGATTCATCTTACTCATCCGAGTCGTTCAATTTCGGCCACAATCTGGGATACGAAGCCATTGCGGCTGTTCTTCTGAGTTTCCGGCAAACGCGCTACAGCAATGACCAGGTGAGCGATTATTCATTTAGATGTGCAGCCACGCACTCAAATAACCCGACGACTTAAGAGCTTCCGATCCAGATCCCAACGAGAAACACCAACACTCCTCCGACAATCACTTGAAAAGCGGCGCGGAGAAACGGCGTGTCCATATATCGCTTTCGAATCCAGCTAATGACCAGGAGTTCAATTGCCACGACCGCAACGGCAATGGCGGTAGCGGTTCGAAAATCTGGAATCAAATACGGCAACGTGTGACCGATTCCTCCTGCCGTGGTCATCAACCCGCAGACAATTCCACGAAGCAGTGGTTTGCCGCGGCCGGTCAGACTGCCGTCATCAGAAACTCCCTCAGCGAACCCCATTGAAATTCCTGCTCCAACGCTAGCAGCGAGGCCGACCAGAAAGGCGGCGTGACTGTTCTGGGTCGCAAACGCCGCCGCAAAAACCGGCGCAAGGGTTGAAACCGAGCCGTCCATCAGTCCAATCAGCCCAGGCTGCACGATTTGCAGAACGAACAATCGTCGATGGGCTTTGTCCTCTTTAGTCTCAACTTCCGGAGTCAGATGTTCCTGTTGGAGATTGTCAGCCAGGGTGACATGCTTTCGCTCCGCCTCGGCCAAGTCTCCGAGTAGCTTCCGCGTTGACGCGTCGCTGACTCTACTAGCAGCGCGCTCGTAGAAACGCCGGGTTTCTGTCTCCATTATCTCTGCCTGACGCCGAACCGTTCTGATTCCCAGCGGCCGGATCATCCACACGGGCTTGCGGTGCACAAAGCCTTTCACGTCTTCTCGGCAGACTAACGGGATGTGCTCTCCGAAACGGCGACGGTATTCACTAATCAGTTGGCGGCGATGCTCATCCTCTTCAGCCTCCATTTCCTTAAATATTTGGGAGGTCGCGGGGTAATCAGCTTTCAACCCCGCGGCGAAATCTGCGTAAACACGCGCATCCGTTTCCTCGGACGA